>JAWOHU010000079.1:0-4779 GCA_046485025.1 Cloacimonadaceae bacterium (SeqCode)
TGGCCCCACCGGTGACATGGCAGAATACATCCAGCCCTCTGCCAACGACACCAGATATCTCTTTGCTTTCTATGGTGCACAACCAGGCACGTCAGATTATAAGGATCCCGCCAAGGTCTGGAATCTTTCTCCCGGCAAAACCATGAAAATCGTTATTGCGGTTTTCCCCGGAGACAACCTGGAAGAGTTAAAACGCTCCGCCCAGTGGGCAAAAGAAATTTATGGCGTTGCCCAGAATCTTACGACTGTTATCCTGCCCGACACATTCCCGCATTACAATCCACCCGAACCCCCTGAAATTCCCAAGCTCTATGCGGAACTGATCAACGACGGAGACCAGATTGATCTCTATTGGGATAACAGATCTGAATTCTCCTACGATGTAAAAACTGTCAGCACTGCAGTTATCGGCTGGCAGGATCCTGCCAACCCTGCCTATTATCCGGGGATTGACAGTGACCCTAACTTTGTTGATTGGACTGCTTATCCCCCGGAATTTCAGCCTGGCGCTACTCCAGTAAATCCCATAGGAAGGGTTAATCCCTATACTGCCTATCGATTGCGGCATGATTTCCAGGGTTATACAACCTGGGGCAGAAGCGGTAGCGGTTCTCAGGAAGATTGGGAATTGGTCGAAAAGTGGGATAAGGTTGACACCGCAGTCGATTGGGCTGACTATGACACCAATCTCGGCTCTGAGTTCTTTGTCAATTATGGTGGTTACACCGGTGTGGACAAAGGACTGCCCAATCCCAATGTCTTCACTGATGCGACAGAGAAAGTCAAATTCTACAAGTATAATGAATACTATTCCTTTGTGCCTGTCCAAGCAGAAGATACATTCAATGGATGGCCGCTTTACAATCCTGATTTGGACTGGACTGAAACGCTGCAGGCCACTGCCAATGATTTAGCTGTCAATCCTCTTATGCCGACACCGGAAGAAAAGCTCCTGCAAGCGTTGTTGTTTAAATATCCGGCTGTCAGGGATGAGGTTTATCTTGAGTTATTTGATGATAAACTGATTCCTTTGAAAGCTCATGGCGGGCAGGTGGCATTACCTGAGAATAATGATGGTGACACTGATAAACTTCTGGAACTCAAGAAAGCCAGATTAGCCCGGCGTCATTACAAGTCATCCATTCATTATCCGCCCAAGGGCATTGAGTATTATTTGGCTGTAACCGCATTTGACAGAGGAATTCCTTCCAACAACCTGGATTTCCTGGAAACCGGACGTGATGCCGATGCCAATATGAAGGTTTTCTTTCCGGGTTCATTGGCAAAGTCAAAGATGGACAACATTTATGTTGTTCCCAATCCCTATGTCGGCAGCAGCAAATTTGACGGACGCCGGGAAAACGACAGGAAGGGCGACAAGAGCAAACGTCTCTGGTTTGTGAACCTTCCGGAGCGCTGCACCATCAGAATTTATACTCTCGCTGGTGATTTAGTTGATCAGATAGATCATCACGGTGCCCATGCCACTGATATTATCAATGTCAGCAAGGCTACGACTTTGGGTATATCTGCCAGCGGTATCCACGAATGGAATTTGTTGTCCAAAAACCAGCAGATTATTGCCAGTGGTGTATATTTATTCTCAGTTGAGAACAAAGCCAACGGCGATATCAAAGTTGGCAAGTTTGTCATTATTAAATAAGGAGGAACTGTGAAAAAGATAATCATACTCTCGCTTACAGTTCTATTGATGCTCTCAGTGCTTCATGCGAAGCCGTTTGGCAAGACCGGAACTGTGGCTCTGCAGTTCCTGAAGTTCGGTGTGGATGCCCGGGCTGTGGGTATGGGAGAAGCTTATACTGCTGTCACGGATGATATCTCATCGGTTTATTGGAATCCTGCCGGATTGGCTCCTGCTTTGCAGAACCAGGCTTTCTTTTCACATACGAACTGGCCAGCCAACATCATGCACGAATTCGCCGCCGCATCCTATACCAATGGCGTCTCGACCTGGGCTGTTTCTGCTTCGGTTCTGCATATGGACCAGATGGATGTGACGACGGAAGAGGAGTTTGGACCTACCGGTGAGACCTTCACCAATAGTGACATGGCATTTGGCATTTCCTATGCCAATGCTTTCACGGATAAGTTCTCCTTTGGTATGACCGCCAAGTATCTGCGAGAGAATCTCTATATCTATGATATCAATAGTTTTTCCGTGGATTTGGGCTCGATCTACAATACCGGCTGGCAGAATGTGAAGATAGGCATGTCACTCCGGAATTTTGGACCCGACATCAGATATAAAGTGGACGATGATGGTGATGGTCAGTTCAATGAGGACCCGTTTGATTTGCTTGATAATGACGGCGATGGTCTGATCGATGAAGACGGAGAAGAGATTGAGAGCAAGATTCCCATGAATTTCTCTCTGGGCATCAGTGGTGATGTTATGCGTAAGCAAGATTCCTATTTGATAGCCTCTCTGCAGCTTGATAACTGCATAGATAGAATGGAGACCTGGAATCTTGGAGCGGAATACAAGCTGGGCAATCTGTTTTTGCGTGGTGGCTACCAGTTAAATTATGACACCAATGGTCTGAGCGCAGGCGTTGGAGTCCAGCTTCCGACCAGCTTTGCCGTATTTAATATAGACTATGCTTATACCGATATGGGCTATCTGGCAGAGAGTTTTCTTAACTCTGCCCATCGCATATCAATAAAAATGAGATATTGAAACCTAATATATAACTGGAGGTAACCAATGAAAAGAGGTATATTGCTGATACTGATGCTTGTCTTAGTGACGAGTGTCGTTTTTGCAGATTACATGCGTCCCGGAAAATTGCAGAAACCTGCGTTTGTCCAGGAGCTGAAAAAAGTCGTTCAACCCACCAGGCCGGACACGGCAATCGTTGATTTCAGTGTTGTTCCGAACAACCTGTTGCTGTCATATTATGACTACATGATAGGCAGTTACAATGATCTTCCGCTTTGTGTTCAACCTGATCCCACTTATGGTGGATATTTCCTGACCTTCCATGGCAAGAGAACACCCACCGGTCAGAGACGTGTATTCTATAGCTACATCAATGACAATGGTACTATAGAAAACATGAATGAAATCACCAATGTCCAGAACTGGGAAGGCTATCCCGGCATCGCGGTTGACCCCGTATCCGGCAAGCCGATGTATGCCTGGCATGTTGACGCAGATACTGATGCCGAGTTTGAAGTTCAATTTGCTTATGATGCTTTCCTGTTTGGAGCAGCCGGGCTGATCAGTGACCCGGTTGTTATTATCGACAATCCGTTCACCATGCCCGCGCCATACAATTCCACTGACAACGAATTCATCTGGCCCACAGTACAGATTGGTCCTTCTCCGACAGCCGGAATGCGCAGAGTCTATGTGCTTGCCCGCAATGCAGTATCTCATGCCGGCAATCCCAGCGAAAATGTCTACATAGCTTATGCTGATTTCAATGCCGATATGCTGGAAATGGGTTCCACCCTCAGTTGGTCTTATACGTCTATTCCGACTTTGGATGCCTGGAATCATGATAGTGTGTTGTTCCGTCGTCCGCAAATGGCTTTTTCTGTTGCCAATGACGGCAAGATCTTCTATTCGGGTTATCATATTGGGCAAGTTACAGCCAACAGCAGTGACCTGATTGAACCGGACCTTGATGTCTTCATGTGTGACAACTACGGCGCTGGCACCTGGACCCGTGTGACTGCCAGCAGCAGATACGATAGCTGGAATCCTATGATGAACTATGGTAACGGTCCTGACTATTATTTCACAGGCTCGGACAACATAACTCCTGTACCTTCAGACTCTTTATGGTATGGTATTTCCAGTTCCTCACATCTGAATGCTGTAATTGATGATACTAATGGCAATATTCATATGGCTGGCATTTGGGCACAGCAATTCACAGAAAATGACGGCGGCGTCCTGAGTACTTATTACCATCCCTCCCTGCAGGTCGTCAGAAATCTTGTCTATGACATTGCTGACGAGACTTTTGCCATTCGTGAAATCTATCCTGTTGCCGGCAATTCTTTTGACAACTTGATGTGGCTGCCCTGGGATGCAGATGGCGATGGTCTGGTGGATGAATATTACACCAATCCCGACAACCCCGGCGATCCCAGCAATGGTATCCCTCTACTCTATTCCACCTGGCCCTTCCCTTACTGGGACAACACTGCTCACGGCGGAGCTATGCAGTTCCATCTGAATAACACAAAAGTCAACGCCCCGAACGACCAGGGCATGATGGCAGCAGTCTGGCAGGATTCCAACAGGGCTCGTCTTTATAACGAATATCCTACTGACTATCCTGAATACGCTGCCTATGCCGACACTCCGGAAATTATGATTTCTGTTTCTCCGGACTATGGTATGACCTGGTCTGAGCCCACTTCTCTGAACAAGGTTGAGACTCCTCAACTGGCAGGCATGAAACCCATGTATGTTTATCCTGCCGATAAAGTTAAATACGTTGGAGTCACACCTGAAGGCAAGAAGATTGGCAAGCTGGGCATCATGTTCTATGATGATATCACTTGGGGTTCCTATGTTATTGAAGGTCCCATTGGTCAGAATGACGGCGGTTTTGTCAGATTTATGGAACTGAACATCACTTTCCCGACTTCAGTTTCCGGCACAGACCCTGTCGTGACACCTGCCATCACCATGCTGAAGCAGAACTATCCCAACCCCTTCAACCCGGAAACCAATATCAGCTTCAATCTTCCCAAGGGTGGATTTGCTTCCTTGAATGTTTACAACACCAAGGGACAGTTGGT
>JAWOHU010000126.1:0-3514 GCA_046485025.1 Cloacimonadaceae bacterium (SeqCode)
TTTGTCTGTGGCATCTAAGTAATATTCTTTACCATCAACTTTTTCTTCATATCTCATATAATGAATCTGATGATACCTATTATGTTACTTGCTATCTGAAGCAGGAAATTGAGGATTTCCCCGAGTGTGTGCTTTCGCCGGAACTGACTTTGGATACTGACACGGATCCCTTTATGAACCAATATGTCTGGACTGAACTAACATCTGTGTCAGGTAAGGATTATTACACAATAGAAATCCCTCCAGGGGAAGAAAGAGAAGATGACTGGTATTATTGGGGCAGCATCCGACTCAAGATCAGAAGGATAGAATCCACCACTGAATCAGGTAAAAAATCTACTAATCGCCTTGTCTGGGTCGTATCTTCTCCTGGTTCAGAATACGCCTATGACCCCTTTACCGGCAAGATCTTGTCTGAAGAGCACTGGAGAGCTGATTAGATATTTCCGAACAGTATCTTAGGATTAAAAGTGCCCGTTCATAACCATTGATTTTTTTGCGTTCAGTTTTTCTGCAGACCGTAACTCCAAACCAGAAGCGCATCCAAAGCATCAAAGTCGTCCTGTCTCTGATTGTCAGCAATTTTGAGATAATATGCGCGCTTGCCCACCATTCTATCAATTCGTAAGTATTTGGGAAAAAATAATTTGCTTTATTCCAGATAGCCATTAAACTGTATATGTCAAGTGATAGTATCAGATGAATATGTCACTGGAAAGTTTCGAATGAAACAGGCACATGATCTGTTTTTCGATACGTTGACGAGAAAACAAACAAGAAAGGAAAATACAATGAAAAAAACACTTTTAGCTTTAATCTTACTGGTTGCTGTGATTGCCATTTTTGCCCAGAATCCTGTGGCAAAAGGCCAAACGCAGTTCAACGTCGGTGTCGGTTTATCATCTTGGGGAGTTCCTGTTTATGCAGGTCTGGATTATGGCATACATAAAGACTGGACCCTGGGTGGTGAAGTTTCTTTCAGGTCATACAAATACAAAGATTACGACCATACCATCATAGGAATGTTGGGCAACGCTAATTATCATCTTAATCACGTTCTGAACATCCCTTTGAACTGGGATTTATATGTCGGACCCAACGTAGGTTTCAATATGTGGAATTCACCCAGCGAATATGATGGCACAGGTATTTACAGATCCGGCATAGGTTTTGGTGCTCAGGTTGGCGGACGTTATTATTTCAAAGAAAAATTTGGCGTGAACCTGGAATTCGGTGGCGGCAACGCTTTCTCCGGCGGTAAATTCGGTCTTTCGTTCAAACTGTAATTTTTTATCTCTGTAGAACTCCGGCTAAAGCAGATGAGGTTATTCAATCTTCATCTGCTTTAGGGCCGGATAAACTTACTTTGCAGACTTAAAAACAACCTGAGTCTATCAATGGAAAAATGCCCATAGAATTAGACCTTCTTAGATTGTTAATCATTTAACGGGTCAGATAACCAGACCCCTGGCCAAGCCGGATGAGTGATGATATTGATTTTCAGAGTCAGGTAACCATTTAAATCAATAGAGGTAAATATGTCGATTCCTGTTATCAATCCTGAAAGGAAGATACCGACGGAATCAGTTGACGACTGGCTTGAGAACAATATTTTACAGACCATCCCAGACGGCATACCAATTCCCCCGGAACCTGACACACCCCGCGGCAAGATTTTTACGGCAGCCACCAGGCTGTTCTCTGAACTTGGCTATACGGGTACCAGTACCCGAGCTATTGCATCTGCAGCCGGTGTGAAACAGGTTATGATAAACTACTATTTTTCCAGCAAAGTCCTGCTTTACGAAGCGATTCTGAAGTATGAAGGAATGACTATGCTGGCCGTTATCTTCAGTTCCAAACCGGAGCATAAGTCACCTGAGGAGATGTTGATAGACACTCCCATCCGACTTATGACTGTGATGCATGATAATCCCCAGTGGGCGTCTTTGCTGCGCTATGAAATTGCAGCCGGTGCCAGTCATCTGAGGCGTGCCTTGAGGGGCGTCTCAGAGCATGGTCCCCTGGGTGCCAATCTGCACTTTCATGACGCTTATGTCAAGGCGGTAAGCTCAGGCAAAGCTATTAATCTACCCATTGAAGCAGTGCGCGAATGCCTGCTGGCAATAGGTTACAGTGCCATTTACCTGGCGCCGCTGATTGCTATGATCAATGAGAGAAATTTCCACGACGAAAAAGTCTGGGATGAATGGAAACTCACACTCAGTACCATTCTCAAACGAGGCTTGCTGATTACAGAATAGAAAACACAAGCCAAAACTATCCTCTCCTGGGTTCAGGAGTTAGTAAACCTGTTCGACAAAAAACAAGGCATAACTAAGAAAAACAGCCAACCCTTCAGGGGATGGCTGT
The DNA here is from genome assembly GCA_046485025.1 of Cloacimonadaceae bacterium (SeqCode). Lineage (GTDB taxonomy): Bacteria > Cloacimonadota > Cloacimonadia > Cloacimonadales > Cloacimonadaceae > UBA5614. The sequence goes on from JAWOHU010000126.1 coordinate 2,374, forward strand.
ATTTTTTTTCTTAGTTGTTTGCCATAAAGACAGAAACGTCATAACTGACTACTTCATCTATGACGATTCTTTTCAGGCTGGCAATATTGGCGGAGGATTTGCCCTGATAAATCAGATCCAGCGCTTCGCCATTCTTGAAGAAGGCTGCCAACTCCTTGTCAAAGGACTTTTTGTCATCTACGGGACGTCCGTCCACTACCATTGATTTGGGTGCGCCGCAGCTTTTTTGCAGACCGGAACACCAGACCAGAAGCACATCCAGAGCATCAAGCTCCTCTTTGTCTCTGACTGTCAGCAATTTGGAAATAATAATACCTGAACTGTCCGCCGAGACTTTCAGTTCGCTGCATTCAATTCCGCAATAAACGGTCTGCTGCTGCGGTGCAGTAAAGACCAGAATCCCGCCATGCGCCTGGTTAAAAACCAGCTCCGGATAAGCATATGCCATCTTTCCGATAACATAATCACCAAAATCACGCGCCCCTGCCACAGAGCACATCAGAACAATCATCAGAACCAAAACTGCAGTTTTTTGCTTCATTGCGTACCCCTGTTTTTTAACAAATGAGCTTGAAAGAATGATATTGTGATCAAGGTTATTATGTCAATTCATAAATTCAGCTGAGTGGAAATTGTGAAGGAATGGAAAAGTAGAAAAGTGGAACAGTAGAATAATGAATAACCCCGTAGGGGTGACAGATCATAGGCTGGGGTGTGAACCCCAGTAAAATGTAAAAGAAAAGAATGAACCCTTGCGGGTGACACAAGCCTGACATGCAGATGGTGTCATCCGCAAGGGGTTAAATCTTATTATGTTAAACTGACTGCCCATAATGGCAAAACTGCCTGAAGGCAGAACTACAAACGCTGTCCTGAGCCGTAGCTGCAAGCGTCTCCGCTTGTATTGTACAGGCGGGACGCCTGTACCTACTATATCATTCCTGTGCTGGCAGGAATCTTGTTTAAGGTGTCAGTCTGAGCAAAGTCGAAGACTAAGACTCCGTCCGCGTGTCCACCCTTTCCTTAGTTAAGCTCAGGACAAATCAGTTCAAGGTTACACGCTTTTCAAACAAGGAAAAATCAACCTGTTTCAGGACGTGTCACTCTGTCTAGTCCTGAAATAGGTTGACTGAATTTTGAT
>JAWOHU010000132.1:0-6089 GCA_046485025.1 Cloacimonadaceae bacterium (SeqCode)
AAGAATGACATTCCTGTGATTCACATCCTGCCCTTGCAGGGGGGAGGTTTTGTTCTTATCGCAGCGGATGATGTAAGTGAGCCCATTTTGGGTTACAGTAACACCGGGCATTTTGAATATCCCATCACCTCTCCGGAAGTGCGTTACTGGATAGGAACTTATGAGTCTCAATTGTGGAAGGCTATCTCACTGCAGATTCCCAATACCGAAAAACGTCCCGTCTGGGATGAGATCAGAGCAGAGAGATTTGACCGTTGGAATAACACTCGTAATGTCAATCCACTGCTCTCAACCACCTGGAATCAGGATACTTACTATAATCAACTCTGCCCTACGGACGCTTCCGGACCCGGTGGTCATGCCTATGCCGGATGTACTGCTACAGCCATGGGACAGGTGATGAAGTATTGGAGTCATCCCTCGCAAGGCACCGGATCGAACACTTATACCGATGGTTCAGCCTTTCCTCCTGCTTACGGGACTATCTCAGCCAACTTTGGTTCCACAACCTACAACTGGTCGTCCATGCCGAATAATTTGACATCACACAACACAGCGGTTGCGACATTGCTTTTCCATTGCGGTGTAGCTGTAAACATGGACTATGGTGTTAGCTTGGGCTCAGGAGCTCTGGTTACCACTAATAGTGCTATGGTAAACAATTTCGGATACAGCTCTGCCGCCCAGTGGCAATGGCGCAGTTCATATTCTGATGCGGTGTGGTTGAGTATGATGAAAGGGGACCTGGACTTGGGCAGACCTATCATCTATCAGGGCTACGAATCAACCAATACAACCGGGCATAGCTTTGTGATGGACGGCTACAACTCCAGCAACTACTTTCACTTCAACTTTGGCTGGGGCGGTTATGGCGACGGATTTTACTTACTGAACAGCTTGATTCCATCCGGCACCACCAATGATTTCTCATACTTCCAATGGGCATACTACAACATCTTTCCTGCCATCGCACCGGCTGCGCCTACGAACCTCACAGCCAATCCAGTTTCCTATACTCAGATTGACCTGAGCTGGACAGATAACTCCAACAATGAAAATGGCTTCACTATTTTTTATAGAGTAGGCCTTGACCTGACTTGGTATTATTTAAACTCAGTCAGTCCCAATGTCACAACCTATCAACATACAGGTCTGCTACCTGCAACGACTTATGCTTATAGCGTGATGGCATATAACTCTACAGGAAATTCGGCTTATGCATATTCCACTCCGGTCACAACACCCATGCCACCTGCTCCTATTAATCTGACCACCACAGGAATAACTACTAACAGCGCAGTGTTGGGATGGACTGAACTTGGCAGTCCCCTTGGCTGGGAAATTGAATTTGGTCCTCCCGGATTCCTACTTGGCACCGGGATGTTCTTGGCAGGTATACCAACAAATCCCTTTAACCTGATGGGCTTGATATCTGGTACTACTTATGACTGGTATGTCCGCTCCGATTATGGTTTAATGGCATACAGCGCCTGGGCGGGACCTGCCAATTTCACCACTCAGAGTGCTGGTCTGCCCTATCCTTGGTCTGAGAATTTTGAAGCAGGCTTTGTCAATCTGGTCAACGCCGCCGGCAATCTCACACCCTGGACTTTGAATACCACGCTTTGCTCAGAAGGAGTTCAGTCTGCCCATAATGCCTATGGGGTCAGTAATTCCAACCTCCTGGTCACATCCAGCTTTTTTGATTTGTCCACTGCCAATTGGCCTATTCTTAGTTTCGACCATATCGCCAAAACAGAGAATAATTATGACCATTGCTACGTGGAAATCTCAACCGACAATGGCATCACTTGGATGATTTTGCCACCTCATACTTATCTGGGCATGGGACAATACATACATCCGCTTTACAACAACCCTGAAGGACCCTGCTTCATGAGTTTGTCCTATCCGGAATGGGGCGGCGTGACACCTGACAACACATGGTGGAAAAGTGAAGTGTTTGACTTGTCGGGTTATACAGGTCAGCCGAATGTGATGCTTCGCTTCCGCCTGAAATCAGACAACAGCGTTCAGCAGTTTGGCTGGCTGATTGACAACGTGCAGGTAATGGAAATGCCCCAGTACAGCTTTAATGTTTTCATGCCGCCTGACGCAAACGTCGGTCTGGGTTTAAGTTATGACTACTATATCACCATCCAAAATACCGGTCTGATGCCTGATAACTATATGTGTTCGCTGCAGGGGATGGGAGCCTGGACTTATGGTCTGTATGAAGCTGATGGCATCACTCCCTTGCCACCCACCATAAACATTCCTCCTTCCGGAGCTTATACTTTTGTGGTCAAAGTCACCACCCCGACCGGGGGAGTCAACAACTTCGATACTGATCCCGAAGCAGTCTCAGTTACATCTATAGGCAACGGCATGGGGTATTCTCAGGTTCTGACCACGATGGTCCTGTTTGGCGATACTGTAAACGATGCCATAGTAATAAATTCCCTGCCCTTTACTCACTCTTCTTCAACGGTCAGTTACAACCAAGATTATGGGCCTTATGGTGATGTGAATGGATTACTCAACCTGATAAACAGTCCCACGAGCTATTACTACACAAGTACTTTAGGCAGTTCTCCGGATGTGGTTTATCAGTTGACTCTGAGTGCACCTACTATGCTGAGTATTGATCTGCTGGGCTCAACTTATGACACTGCAGTGGCTTTGGTAACAGCACCAGGTACCAATCCTGCCGACGTGCTGCTGATCAATGACGATTTCTACACCACTCCGGTTAATTTTGTTTCCTATGTGGATACAGGCTGCAACGCTGTTCCGGCGGGAACTTATTACATCATCGTGGGAGGTTATGACACTGCTTCAGGAAATTACTCAATAGCTGTGACAGCCGCGCCGATTCCTGTAGCGCCCAATCCGACAGTAAGTTACGATATTGCTGCAGACCAGATTGTCCTGTCCTGGACTCAAAACACCGTTATGCGTTACAACATCTACAGCGATACAGACCCCTATGGCAGCTTTTCCAACGTCATTGCCACCGGAGTTGATGCTGCGTCTTATACAATTCCCGGAATTCCGACAACCAGTCATTTCTACAAAGTCACGGAAAGATTCTGCTATCCGGGTTCCAGGGAGGGATTACAAAACATAAAATTATTACCAGCAAAGGAATAAAGCGTTCCCCAAGTAGCATTACGGAGTCAATACGCTATCATTACGGATTTAATCCGTATTGGCTCCGTATTGGTAGCGTAATGGTAGGAAGGGAGAAAATTGCAGAGATTTAGCTTGTCAGAATCAGAGAGAAAATAAACTGGGTTCAAAACTATCTGGAGATTACTATGAGTAAGAAAGAAAAAGAATTGAAGAATCAAGAGTGCGAATGTGACGACGAGACCTGTGATTGCGATACCATAACATTGGAACTGGAAGACGGCACATCCGAAGAATTCATCATTCTGGATACAATCGAACATAAGAAAAAGAACTATGTAGCTTTAGCGCCTTTGGAAGGTGACGAGTATTTCATCTACGGTTTCAAGGAAGCTGAGGATCATGTGGAATTCTTTTCCATAGACGAAGACGGCGAATTTGACAACGTCGCCAAAATCTTTGAAAAACGCTTTGCCGAAGAGGACGCAGAAGAAGCCTAAGCTAAAAAACATACAACACAGTTTGATATAGAGAAACTTCCCGGAGGGGGTTTCTCTTTTTTTGGGGGTCTGAAAAATGGTCCGGAACACCTGTTCCCGCTGCATCTGATGGTCAAATACACCACAATAAAAATCAGATTCAAACAGAATTGAAAATAATACACAGCAGAGATTTGAATGCCATTACATGCTGCTCCCTCAAGCCGAAAATGAAAATTTATATTGACGCCAAAGATTGCTTCGCTTAGAATGAAAAAAATATAAATCAGGAAGGATAGCATGGCTAAAAGAATATTTGCCTTTACCCTAATGCTGATAGCAATGGGTTTTCTATTTTCGACCATCACAGTTACCTCGCCCAACGGAGGTGAGAACTGGATTCCGACCAGGTATTATAATATCACGTGGACTTCGTCAGGGGTCACGGGCAATGTAAGAATTGAGCTTTTCCGGTTTTCCGGAATCAACTTTTACACAACGACAATAAACAACTCCATTGATGTGAGCACCGGGGTTTATAATTGGCATATTCCTATTGACACAGTGCCTTCCACCAATTATTCCATTAAAATCAGCAGCGTGACCAATACCAGCGAGTATGATTTCAGCAACAATTATTTTACCATAACGGCTGCGCCAACCATTACTGTGACATCGCCCAACGGAGGTGAGAGCTGGAATATTGGTGACATTTATCCCATCACCTGGACTTCCACTAACCTGACAGGAAATCTCGGAATCAAGCTGCTGATCGGAACCTATGGGAATTATTATACTGTGGGCTTTGCTCAGAATGTTACTGCGGGCAGCTATGACTGGACCATCCAGAGTCCCGTCCCGCCCGGAACTCAAATGAAGATAGTGCTTTACAACCCCCTTCAACCTGCCATCGCAGATACGAGTGACAACTTCTTCACGATACTTCAGGCACCCGGCATCTATCTGACCTCGCCCAACGGAGGCGAACACTGGTTCCGGGGGAGTTCCTATCCCATCCAATGGACTTCAGTCAATATCACCGGCAGTGCCAAAATTGAGCTGTTCAGAGGGACTAACACCACTCCGACCGCTACAGTCGTGAGCTCAACCATAGTGACTAACGGCATCCAGATGTGGAATATCCCAACCACAATTCCGGAAGCTGATGATTATAAAATCAAGATCACCAGCCTCAGCAATTCCTCAGTCTCTGATATCAGCAGCAACTTCTTTACCATTACTGACTTCGTCGGGAATGAAGACCCGCAGGTCCCGCCACTTGCGACAGCGCTGCAAGGCAACTACCCCAATCCGTTCAGGAAAGAGACAACAATCAAGTATTCTGTAAAAGACTCAGAAGATGTGGGATTGAACATCTATGACGTCAAAGGCAGGATAGTAAAGCGATTGCTCAATGCAAACAGCAGTGCAGGGTCTTTCTCAACCACCTGGGACGGAACAGATGATGCTGGCAAACAGCTTAGCAACGGTGTCTATTATCTGCAGCTGAAAACAGACTCATATAAAACATCAAGAAAAGTGGTGCTGCTGAGATAAGATTAAAACAGACTGAATGATGCTGCGCAGGAGATAAGTTCACTGCCTGCGCAGGAATTACTACATCAGGGAAATGGGGTCTATGTCAATGGCAAGACTGATGGCGGAAGGCAGCTTGAGGAGTTGGTCCAGGTCCTGAATGGCTTTAGAGAGGGTTTCGGCGTCACGGGCTTTGCAGATGAGGTGCCAGCGATAGAGTTTATTGATTTTACTCATGGGAGCCGGGCTGGGACCGAGTAGAATGAGTTTGTCGGCTCCATACTTGAGTTTCAGCTTTTCCAGAGCAGTGTGATGAGCATTCAGAGCGGACTTCAGTTTCTTTTCATCGGTGCAGGAAAAGACAAATCTACCTAATCTGAAATAAGGCGGATAGAACAGGCGTTGTCTGTACTGCAGTTCTTCTTCAGCAAAACTTTCATAATCCTGGGCACAGGCATAACGGATGGCATAATGCTGTGGATTCCAGGTCTGGATGATAACTTTACCTGGCTGCTCACCGCGTCCTGAACGTCCCGCAACTTGGGTCAGCAGATTAAAGGTGCGCTCTGCAGCACGGAAATCAGGCACGTTCAAAGAAATGTCTGCCAGAACCACTCCCACCATTGTTACGTTGGGAAAATCCAGACCTTTGGAAATCATCTGTGTGCCGAGTAGGATGTCAATCTCGCGGCTGTGCATTTTGTCATACATATAGCTGTAAGAATCCTTACGGCGCGAGGAATCGGAATACAGACGCAGGATTCTGGCATTGGGAAAATAGATTTTTAAAAGCTGCTCAATTTTCTGGGTGCCGGGCGCTCCAAAGGCAAAAGTGTAACTGCCGCAGGCAGAACATTTGCGTGGAATGGGATGACTGTAACCGCAATAGTGGCATAGCATTTCATCCCTGTCGTGATGATAATAGAGACTGATTTCGCAATT
>JAWOHU010000160.1:0-10232 GCA_046485025.1 Cloacimonadaceae bacterium (SeqCode)
CTGACCAAGCTTTGCCTGAAGGTCAAACCGCGCTTGGAATCTGTTATATGAAAGGCGAAGGAGTCGAACAGGACTACAAAAGAGCTTATTCTCTCTTTCAGGAAGCTGCCAAACAGAAATATCCGGAAGCTCAATTCCAATTGGGAGTGATGTATTACGGCGGCGAAGGCGTTCAAGCCAATAACAAGGAAGCAGTGAAATGGTTCAGAATGGCTGCGGAACAGGGTCACTGCCCGGCGCAGTTAAATCTGGGCATCTGCTACTACGAAGGCACCGGCGTCCCGATGGATAACCTGGAATCCTATTACTGGCTGTCTTTAGCTGCCAATCTTTGCCCTCCTCAATACGCAGACGAATACAATAAAACCAGAGATAAGGTCAAAGCCGAACTCAATGAAAATGAGATCGAAAAAGCTGATATCAGAGTCAAAGAATGGATGTATAAGAATAAACAGTAAAAAGCTGTCTGGTTTAATAGAATAATTATGGATAGGGCAAGTCTTGGGCTTGCCCTTTTTTGTATAGTAGGGGCTGGTCTTGTGCCAGCCCGGAGTGAGGGCCGGCACGAGACCGACCCCTACGGCTCAGTAAGATTCCTGCTTTCATAGGAATGACAACATTAAGTAGCGCAGGATTCCAATCCTGCGGCAACAAGAGATTTAATATACGCAGCTTTGAAAAGCTGCGCTATATTGCAAAATACACTTGTCAAAAAAGGCTACTTCCCGGAAGTGTCTATTTATTGCGAATAAAGAGGATTAAACATGTTAGACTTGTTGACAAAACTAAGCAGAACGCATTATTGCGGCAGCTTGAGTGAACAGCATCTGGACCTGAACGTGACCATTATGGGCTGGGTGAATCGCAGACGTGACCTGGGCGGACTCATCTTTCTCGATGTCAGAGACGTGAAAGGCATAATTCAGGTAGTGATTCCGCCAGAAAACAAGGCAGCTTTTGCCAAAGCTGAAAAAGTCCGCAATGAATATGTGATAGCGGTTGAAGGAATTGTTACGGCACGCTCAGAACAGAATGTAAATGCCCAAATGCCCACCGGCAAAATAGAAATCCGGGCAGATAAATTCTATGTTCTGAATGATTCTGCACCGCTGCCAATTCAGACTAATGAAGCGGCTATGGCAGAAGAGGATTTGCGGCTCACCTACCGTTATCTCGACCTGCGCCGTGAAAAACTGCAACAGATTATTCTGAAAAGACATACCATCATCACTACCATAAGAGATTATCTTAATCATCAAGGTTTTAATGAAATCGAGACGCCGATTTTGATGAAAAGCACTCCGGAAGGAGCACGTGACTACCTTGTCCCGAGCCGCATTCAGCCGGGAAAGTTCTATGCTTTGCCCCAATCTCCGCAGATGTTCAAACAGCTTCTGATGATCAGCGGTTTCGATAGATATTACCAGATTGCGCGCTGCTTTAGGGATGAAGACCTGAGGGCAGACCGTCAGCCGGAATTCACTCAGCTTGATTTGGAGATGAGTTTTGTCTCTCAGGAAGAACTATTCGAGCTGGTGGAAGGCTTGATGGCAGCGGTTTTTGAACAGGCAAACGGGATTAAAATATCAACCCCATTCACCCGAATCACCTATCAGCAGGCAATGGACAGATTCGGCTGTGATAAACCCGACCTCAGATTCGCTCTGGAACTGACAGACGTCACTGATATCTTTAAGCAGAGCGGCTTTCAGGTATTTCAAAATGCTCTGGCAGACGCAGGTTCAATCCGTTGTCTGACTGTTCCACAAGGAGCTTCATTATCTCGTAAACAACAGGACGAATTGACTGAAATTTCCAAACATAATGGCGGAAAGGGTCTGGCTTTCTGGAAAGTTTTAGGTGCAGAGCCTGACAACGCAGCAGGAAAGTTTTATTCAGCCGAGGAAAAACAGCTTCTGACCGAGCGCACTCAGGCTCAGGAAGGTGACTTGATCATAATTGCCGCCGATAAAACAGCAATGGTTTACAAAGTTCTGTCCGCAGTCCGCAATCATCTGGGTGTATCATTAAAACTGATTCCTGAAAACACCTTCGCCTTTGTCTGGATTACTGATTTTCCGCTCTTCAGTAAAAATGAGGAAACCGGAGGCTGGGAACCGGCGCATCATATGTTCACACTGCCGAAGGATGACCATGTCGAATGGCTTGATAATCCGGTAAAAACCGGCGAAATTATTGGTCAGCTTTATGACCTCGTCTGCAATGGTATGGAACTCTCATCAGGTAGCATCAGATGCCACAGATACGATATTCAGAAGAAAATCTTCAAGGTTTTGGGTCTTGAAGAAGCGGAACTCAAGGCTCGCTTCGGCTTCTTCCTGGAAGCGCTGAAATATGGCACACCACCCCATGGCGGAATTGCACCAGGCATAGACAGACTGGTGATGCTCCTGACCGGAGCCGATTCCATCCGCGATGTTATTGCCTTTCCCAAGACCCTCAAAGCTACAGACCTGATGTGTGGAGCTCCTGATGTTGTAAGTGCAGAACAGTGGAAGGAATTGCATATCAAGCCGGAGCAATAAATTTGTTCAAAATAGCAGTTTTATCCAGCGGGATGAGCAGAGGCTCCAATCTGAAAGCGATGGCGGAGTATTTCAAGGTGAATGACCTGCCGGTGAAAATCAGTTTTGTCGTTAGGACTAGGAAGGAAGCGCCGATTGCACAGGTCTGCGCTGACAAAGGCATCACCTGTCATCATATTGCCTATAAGAATCAAGAGCAGTTTGAAGAAAATGTCCTCTATCTGTGCCACTTTCACGGCATTCAACTAGTAGCTCTATGCGGCTTTCTGAAAAGGCTGTCAGCCGTTTTCCTGAGAGAATTAGCGGTGCCAGTTGTGAATATTCATCCCGCTCTTTTGCCGCGATACGGTGGAAGAAAGATGTATGGAATGGCGGTGCACCAGGCGGTTTATGACAATAGAGAAAAAGAATCCGGAGCCACTGTGCATCTGGTGGATTCGTTCTATGACCATGGAAAAATCATTGCGCAGGAGAAGACCGATATCAGTAGTTGCCATTCACCCGAAGAAATTGCCGCTACAGTTTTAAAAGTGGAACACCGGCTTTACAGCAGAGCCATCTGGTCCTATCTGAATCAACTTTTCACATGAAAAAAGCAGCAGTTGCCACTCTTGGCTGTAAGGTCAATCAGGTCGAATCCGGCTCAATTATTGAACAATTAACTGATTTGTATTATACCATAGTAGATTTCAGCCAGCCGGCAGACCTTTACATCATCAATACTTGCACTGTGACCAATCGCACTGATTTTAAGAGCAGAAGCCTCATCCGACAAGCTCTGAAACAGAAAAATATAGATCCCGGCGTCAGAATAATTGTCACAGGCTGCTATGCCCAGAAAGAGCCGGATGAAGTCAGAGCTCTGGAGGGAATTGATGTTTTGGTGGATAATCAGGCCAAGGTTGATGTCAGACGATGGCTGGATAACGCAGAGTATCATTTTCAGGACATCATGACAGCGGATGAAATGCTCTGGAAGCCCATCAAATCATTACATGAGCACACTCGGGCATTTCTCAAAATCCAGGATGGCTGCGATTATTACTGTTCTTACTGCGCAGTTCCCTACGGCAGAGGTCATGTTCGCAGTCTGGACTTTGATAAAGTCATTGAACAGGCAGAGATTCTGGTTGATAACGGCTACAAAGAGATTGTCCTGAGCGGAGTGAACCTAGGACTGTACAGAGACAAAAAGACAGCTAAATCACTGGCTGAAGTGATTAAAGCATTGGTTGAGATAGAAGGTCTTAATCTACTGAGATTAAGTTCTATAGAGCCAGACTTATGGTCGGAAGAATTACTCCAGACAATTAAATTATCAGACAAAATCTGTTCGCATTTTCATATTCCTTTGCAGTCAGGTTCAGACAGCGTTCTGCAGCGGATGGGACGCAGATATTTTGCTACTCATGTCAGTCAGCTGGTTAGTAAACTAAGAGCCATTCGACCGGATTGTGCCATTGGATTGGACGTTATCAGCGGGTTTCCCGGCGAGACTGATGACGAACATCAACAGACTATAGATTTCCTCACAGAGCTGAATCCCGCCTATTTGCATGTCTTCGGATATTCCAAACGAAAAGGCACTCCGGCTGCTAAAATGACAAATCAGATTAACGGTGAAATCAGCAGGCAGAGAGTGCAGGAATTAACCAATTTGAGCAACACTGCCAAAGAAAGATATAAACAGTCCCTGATAACAGAAGAGGTAAGTCTGTCAGGAATCGTGGAAAAGGTACAGAATGGCTTTGCCAGAGGACTCTCAGACCATTATATCAGATTATATATCAGCTCTGCCAAGCTATCTGAAAACGATTTTGTTGAGGGCACTGCAGTCAGATTGGACAAAGACGGGATAATGCTTAAGAATGATGCTCCGGATGGAAATAGTCGATGATTTTCTGAGCGGTTGAAGCTCCGACGCCTTTGATAGCGGTCAGTTCCTCCAGAGTCGCAGTTTTAATCGCATCCACCGAGCCCAGTTCTTTGAGCAGCAGAAACTTGGTCTTTTCTCCCACTCCTTCAATATCTTCCAATTCGCTTATCAGCGTTCTTTTGGAGCGTCTGAGCCGGTGAAAATTAATGGCAAAGCGGTGGGCTTCATCTCTGACGGCAGTAATCAGACGCAACGAAGAAGATGATTTGGGCAACATCACAGAATCAGCCAATTCAGGGATAAAAACTTCCTCAAGCCGCTTGGCAAGGGAGATGACAGGAATATCCTTTCCGGCTGCTTTGACAATTTCCAGAGCCGAACTGAGTTGTCCTTTGCCGCCATCTATGATAATCAAATCGGGATTCATTTCAGGATACTTTTCCGCCTCTGCCAGGAAGCGTGTCATGGTTTCAGCCATGGCAGCAAAATCGTTCTGGGTGTCAATACTGCGGATGATAAAATGGCGGTAGTTCTTTTTTCGGGGTTTGCCATTCTCAAAAAACACGGCGGAGGAAACAGTATCGGTGCCCTGAATAGTCGAGATGTCCATACAGACTATCTTTCTGGGCAGCTTGGGCAGGTTCAGTTTTTCCTTCATTTCCTGAATGGGCAGGATGGTGCGGTTAGCTTTTTTGAGATGAAAGAGCTTCCTTTCCTCCACCAGATGAAAAGCGTTTTTCTTGGCCATGGCAATCAATTTGCTCTTTTCACCCCGCTGAGGCAGGAATAATCTGTTGCCCAGCCAGATATTTAATTCATCAAATTCGGAAGGTTCGTGAGGCAGGAGAATCTCTTCAGGCAATTCTTCCCGGTCAGCGTAATAGAGTTTCAGAAACGCAGACAAAACATCAGCTTTATCAGTATCTTCCACTTGCGAGAGAGGATAGGTTTCCTGATTGATGATTTTGCCGTTGACCATCTTCAGAATCACGGCAAAGGCAATGCTGACCTCCTGATAGAACCCGATTATGTCAACGTTGCGCTGGTCCGGATAAAACACACTCTGACGCTTCTGAATCTTTTCCATCTCAATAATCCGGTCACGCCACAAGGCAGCCAGTTCGAATTCATCCTGTTCTGATGCTACCAACATCTTGCTCCTGAACTCGTCCATTATCTCCGAATACCTGCCCATAAAGAAATCGGACATCGTTCGGACAACATTCCTGTAGCTATCCTGCGTGATCTTACCAATACAAGGGGCAGGACATTTGCCCAGTTGATGATTGATACAGGCGCGGGAGAAGACGATTTTATCGGCCGGAATCTGGCGGTTGCAACTGCGCAACGGGAAAATCCATTCCAAAACGCGTAAAGTCTTGCGCAGGGAACGTGTATCGGTATAAGGTCCGAAATATTTTCCGCCGTCCTTATTCAGCTCACGCGTCACCAATACACGCGGAAAAGGTTCATTCAGAGTAATTTTGATGAAAGGATAGCGCTTGTCGTCTTTGAGATTGACATTATATTTGGGACGGTGCTGTTTGATGAGGTCAGCTTCCAGCAGGAAGGCTTCGTTTTCGGAGTTTGTAATGATAAATTCCAGGTCGTCAATATGTCTGACCAACTGGGTGGTCTTGAGGTCTTTAGCTGTGTCGATCAGATATGATTTGATGCGGTGGCTGAGGTTCTTGGCTTTGCCGACATAGATGATTTCATCTTTCTTGTCTTTCCAGATGTAGATACCGGCCTGGTCGGGCAGGAGCTTTATTTTGTCGGAGATTTTCTGGCTAACTTTGACCATAGCAGTTTCTTGATGCGGTCGATATATGATACCCTGGCAAGCGAAGCGAAAATGTAAAACAAAATGAAGTAGGAAAAGACCATGACTACATCTTTTATCAGCAGCGGCAGGAAGCTATCGTATGAAAAGAAGCGATTCACAATAAAGAGCAGGATGAACAGTCCGATATTGATGAGTACGATTTTGGTTATCTGGTTGACAATCCCGCTGAAAGTCACTTCGGGAAGAAATTGCTTTATCAGCCTGAGCAGGATTAGATAATTGACCATGGCAGTGATGGATGTGGAAAGAGCCAGACCTCGATGCTGCATAAACTGCATCAGAATGAAATTGAGCAGGATGTTCAGTCCGACCATATAGGCAGCGATTTTGACCGGTGTCCGGGTGTCTTTATTGGCATAAAAGAGCGGTGTGATGGTCTGATTCAAACTGAAGAAAATCAGTCCCAGAGAATAGTAAAACAGAGCCTGACTGGTCATCAGAGTGGCTTTGGCATCAAAGATTCCGCGCTGAAACAAGACTCTGACAAAGTCGTCTCCCAAAGCGCAAATCAAGGCTGTAACCGGAAGCATAACGCAGGTCAGGGTGATAGTAGAGAACTTGATATTATCAGAAAGCTCCTTCCAGTTCTGTTCCGTAACATGTTTGGAATACATAGGCAGGACAGCGGTTCCGGTCGAAATCCCAAAAATGCCCAAAGGCATCTGCATCAGACGGTTGCCGAATCCCAATGCTGTGATGCTTCCAACAGGTAAAAATGAAGCCATCAAAGCATCTGCCACCAGGTTGATTTCTCGGATTCCGATACCCACCATGGCAGGTATGAAGCGTTTCCACAGGCTGGACAAAGCTTCACCGCTGAATTTGAGAATGATTTTAAAGCTGTAGCCGGCTGCTTTCAGATAGGGGAAATTGATGATGGTCTGCAAAATTCCGCCGATTATCACGCCCCAGCCAGCCCAGAAAATCAGGTCAACTCCGCGGATGTTATGAAGCAAATATGGCACGACGATAGTGGTGACCATGCCGATATTGAGCAGAGCAGAGGAAAGTCCCGTCATAAAGAAATAGTCATGCGAATTCAGGACTGCAATAATGGTCGAGGAAAGTCCAATCAGAAAGAGATAGGGGAACATTATTCTGGCAAGCTTTACAGCCAATACGACAGTTTCTGTCGGCAATCCCGGATAAAGCAAGCGGATAATTACCGGCGCTAACGCTATTCCGATAAAGGTGAGAGCAGCCAGGAACAGGGATAGAATCGACAAGATATTGATGGCGAAATCATACTGATACTCCCTGCCCTTTTTGATGCCCAGCTCATTATAGATAGGTACGAAAGCAGCTGACAGCGCGCCTTCGCCAAACAGACGGCGCAACAGATTCGGCAGATTATAGGCAACGTTGAAAGCGTCATTCAGATAGGTAGTGCCAAAGAAAAAGGCCATCACCTGGTCACGTATAAGACCCAGAATCCGGCTCAGAAAGACGGCTAAGGACATTACTCCGATATTGCGTGCCAGCTTGCGTTGCGACATTTAATCGAGGGTCCCGTAGAGTGCTTTGAGATGATTGTGGAGGTTAATCAGAATGAGCATCAGATTGACATTGCCGTTCAGTTTGCGGTGCAAATCGTCAATCAGATTGAGGCTGTCCACAATTTTGTCAACATCGTTGCCCAGCCTTTGCAGACATTGATTCAACAGCTCCTGATAATCGGAATTGGTGATATCTTTTTTGCCTGAAGCCAGCAGGGCAATGTCATTCTGCCAGAGGGCGAGATGAGCCAGCATATCGTGAATCAGTTCCGTCTTGAATTTGTCTTTGGTGGACGAAAATAAATTCAGAGCAAACATATCGTCATCCTTCAGAGCTGCTTCAACAAAGGAAATCATCAGGTTTCTGGAGGCGTGTTTGGTGTCATTGGTGAGCCTGATAGCCTGTTCCAGATTGCCATTGGATATGCGGGCATTGGCTTTGGCAGTGGGCTTGTCAATCAGGTATTTGGAGGTGAGCATATCTTCGATGATTTTATAGGACAAAGGTTTGAAAAAGACCAGTTGACACCTGGAAATGATAGTCGGAAGCAGAGACTGCATCCGGGTAGTGCTTAAAATCAGAACCGTCTGCTCGGGAGGCTCTTCCAGAGTCTTGAGAAAGGAATTTGCCGTGCTGGAATTCATCTCATCCGCATCTTCCACAATGCAGACACGATAATTGCCTTCCCGCTGAGTGAATTCCAGGCGTTTCTGGATCAATTCGATGCTTTCCTTGCGGATTTCGGTCGAACCTGTGAAGTAAACCTTTTCCCAGGGCGTGTTTTTCCTGTTTTCGATATAAGCATTGTATTCCGCGATGGATTTTTCTTTCAGTTCGCCTTCGGCAGTTGTTTTGATATTGGGGGTGGGGAAGACGTAGATTAAATCCGGATGACTGAACTCCAGAAACTTATGGCAGGAAGCGCAGATACCGCAGGGTCGCTTCTCAGATTTAGCAACGCAATTGAGCGCCATTCCGAAATAGAGCGCAGTGGTGAATTTGCCCACTCCTTCCGGACCGTAAAACAGATATGCCTGCGAAACGCGGTTATGAGAAATCGCGTTGTTCAAGAGTCTGATGGCTCTGTCCTGACCTTTAATTTCCCTGAACATATCTTAAACTAAGTCTATCTTTGCAGTGTCGGATTCGCAGCTGATAGCCTGTTTATACAAGATTGCCAGATAGAAATCCTGGAAATCCGCCGCCAGATAATCATAAATCAGCAGGTCGTGATAGATGCCAGCCATAAAGATAGCCTTGCGTTTTTTGCCTACAAACTGAAATCCGCATTTCTCATAGCTCCTGATGGCGCGCTTGTTGAAGTCTATCACTTCCAGAGAGACGCTGTTCAGGTTCAGAATGTTGAAGGCATAGTCAAGCGTGAGCAAAGTAGCTTCCGTTCCGATGCCGTGACCCCAGTAGTTCTTGTCGCCCAAGAAGATGCCGAAATTCGCCGTTCTGTGGACCTCATTAATGTTATGCAGACCACAGATGCCGATGGATTTATTGGTCTCTTTTTCCACAATTGCCATGATTGTGTCATGCTTGGTCAGATATTCCAGCAGATTTCGTTCTTTGTTGACGTCAATCACGCTGGAGGCAAACAGCACATAGAGTCCCGTCTCCATATCATTGACCCATTCAGTGTATTTGTCAATCTCGTCAAAGCAGACGGGAGACAGATAGCATTTATCGCCAAGCAGTTTCTTGAAGTATTTCATACTGACCTCCGCCAATTATTATTAAAGCTCGTTAGCTTTCCTTAGTCTGTTCAGCGTTTCTTCGACTCCCAAAATGTCAATCAGAGTGGGGATATCCGGACCTGAACCCTGATAAATCAGAGCCAGACGCAGGGGATGATAATACTGTTTGCCCTTGATTCCGAGCTCTGCCATGCCCCGGCTGGCCAGCTCGCTTAAGACTTCTTTATCGGTCTGATTCAGGACTTCCAGTTGTCTGATGAACCAGCCGAAAACCTGCTTGGCACTGCTATCTTTGACTGCTTCCAAGTCCTTGCCCTCAAGCTCTTTCACTTTGTAATAAACTTCGCTCTGCGCCACAATCTCCGGCAGAACATTGATGTAGTTGCGGGCGGTATTAATCACTCTCAGGTATTTATCATGATCAGAAATTTCAATCCCTGCCTGTTCGAAATAAGGTTCGCATTTGCCTGCTATATAATCCAGCGGAAGGCTCCTGATGTATTGCCCGTTCATCCAGTCCAGTTTGCTAAGGTCAAATACTGCACCTGATTTTGTGACTCTATCCAGAGAGAATTCACGGCACAGCTCATCCAAATTGTAAAGCTCTCTGTCATCCCCGAAAGGGTGTCGATGATGGCGGTGATCAGCTGTCCCAGCCCCAGGGCGACCACCCCCACGATGATGCCGGCGGCGGCCGTTGCCAGGGCAACCGAGACCATGTTGCGCGCACCGCCCGCCACGGCGGCGAAAATTTCCCAGCCTTT
>JAWOHU010000177.1:0-2902 GCA_046485025.1 Cloacimonadaceae bacterium (SeqCode)
GGCGACGCGGACTGGTTCGGCCAGACCGCAGAAAGCAGCGACGGCGTGGACGCGGCGCGCAGCGGCCCCATCGCTGACGGACATCAATGCAGTCGGGATGTGCGGTCAGGGCTTTATGCTGGGACCCGGAATCGGAGAATTGCTGACTCGCATTTGTCTGAAAGAGGAAACTGACAGCGACAAAAAAGTATTGGTCAGTTTTGATCCCTATCGCCAGTTCACAGGCATGGAAGCTTTCAAATAAGAGGAGCAAAGCATGGATACGCACAGAGCCATAGTTTTACTCAGCGGCGGAATGGACAGCCTGGTTACGGCTGCGATAGCTGTCAGGGACAATGACTCGGTCTGCTTTCTGCATATCAACTACGGCCAGCGCACTGAAGACAAGGAACTGGACTGTTTTGTTAAAATCTGTGAGTATTACCGTCCACAAAAGTCTCTCGTCATTCACATGGACTGGCTGGGACAGGTAGGCGGCTCTGCTTTGACAGATAAAAACATTGCTGTTAAAGACTACGATGGCTCAAAGCAGATTCCCCAGACCTATGTCCCCTTCCGCAATGCCAATTTCATTACAGCAGCAGTTTCCTGGGCAGAAGTGATAAAAGCAGACAGAATCTACATCGGCGCTGTGGAAGAAGACAGCAGCGGTTATCCTGATTGCCGGGAAGTCTTTTACACTAATATGCAGAAGACCATCGAAACAGGTACTAAGAACGAATTCCCTATCCATCTTGTCACACCTGTCATACATCTTAAAAAGAACGAGATAGTCAGGCAGGGACTGGATTTGAAAGCTCCTTTTGAACACTCCTGGAGTTGTTATAAAGATAATAAAATTGCCTGCGGAATCTGTGACAGCTGTCATTTGCGTCTGAAAGCTTTTCAGGAAGCGGGCGTAGCGGATCCCATACCTTATGCTGAAGGAATTTTGAAATGAAAAAAAACTGCCTGATAATTCTGACCGGTGGCACTATCGGAATGAAGATATCTGATAGCCTGGGAGTCGTTCCCACAGATGAGTTTGCTGGCTTTCTCAAATCCTTTCCACAGCTTAATTCCATTGCCAATGTTGATGTCATCGAGTTTTCCAACATCCCCAGTCCTTATATGACACCCCAGAAGATGTTTGAACTGGCGCGTCTCATAGACCTTAAAGCCATCGACTATGACGGAGTGGTGGTCACGCATGGCACTGATACTCTGGAAGAAACTGCCTATTTATGTGACTTGGTGCTGACTGCCAGAAATCCTGTAGTGATCACTGCTGCCATGCGCAGCGGCAGTGACCTCGGATTGGACGGACCACGCAATATCATAGGCGCAGTCAGGGTTGCCTGCCATCACGATTCTGTGGATAAAGGCGTTCTGGTGGTGATGAATGATGAGATTCACACAGCCCGTGATGTGGTCAAATCCGACACCGGTAAGCTGGATTCCTTTGTATCATTGGGTTATGGACCTTTGGGAATTGTGGATGCAGACCAGGTGGTGTATCACAGAGTCACTCTGAACCGCGAATCTGTCTGGACGGACAAACTGGATACCAATATAGATCTGATCAAAGCCACAGCCGGCATGGACGGCAGATACATCCATTGCTCAATTGAAAAAGGCGCTAAAGCCATAGTCATAGAAGCCATGGGACGCGGCAACCTGCCAGACTATCTGGAAGAGGATATCAAAGCTGCCATTGACCAAGGCGTACTGGTAGTTCTGACCTCCAGAACCTACACCGGCAGAGTTTTACCAGAGTATGGATACATCGGCGGCGGCAAACATCTGCAAAGCCTGGGAGTCATTTTAGCAGGAGATATGCAGGGCATGAAAGCGCGTCTTAAATTGATGGCTTTATTCGGAAAATATGAAGACCCGGCAGTTGTAAGGAAGTTCTTTCTCAACAGCGTTATCTGATTCTCAAGCTTGCTCTGAACCCTCATCCTGCCTTTATCTTAAACACATATCCAAGCCAGTATTCTCGCTACTTGAAGCCGAAAAATGGCTTTATCCTGTGAGTATCCTGTTTTCCAGGTCTGAATAAAACAAAGGCACGCAGTAATGAAAATGCATGCCTATGTTAATAATGATTTTGTGATTTAAATTATAATCAGAGATTCTCGATATTTTTGAGGGGTTTGGGCGCTGTAGCTGGCGTCACGCCTTCGTTTGTGATGTATCCCAGAACCGGAGAGCCTGTTGCCTGCTTGTTTTCATTTTCGCGAAAGAATTCCACTTTGATGCGCACAGGCTTGTCATCAATAGCTGTAATCTCTTCGCCTTCAGCATCAAGCTCAAAAGGCGTTTTGTAAAGCCAACCGAGCCCGATGGCAGCAACTCCTTCCGCTCCCAGAACATTCTTGCGGGCAGAGCCGATAGCCAAGCGCTTTTCCTCTGATACATTGGGAGAATTGATACTGGAAGTGACAGAACCAAGTCTGACACCGTCTTTATAAATGCCTCTGCCCGTGACAATGCCTTCCGTGATGAATAGCACCAATTTCTTGGTAGCTCCGGCCTTGATTTCAGTTTCCAGAGCAGCTTTGCCGATAAACTCAGGTTTGGTAATGTCAATGGCAGCTTCGAACAAAGGTGCGTTTACAGGCGTGTGCTGCGGATCATATTCCTGTCCCATGAGCGGAAGACCCACTGCACCTGCTGAAATGCGATTTTCATCACGACCGCCCAGTCCGACTAACATACCTCCCATAGCCAAAGCTTCAGTCACAATGCGCTTGAACTGCTCTTCCGCCACTGCGACAGGGATGTAGGTTTCCCATTGTGCATTCATGCTGCTTCCACCCAGTTTGCCAAAAAGCTGGTGCGTGAGCAGGAGGTGATGATGAACATTGCCGATGTGATCAGCGAATTGTACATTGCCGAGTCACTTGCCCTTAGGGTTCAG
>JAWOHU010000201.1:0-7484 GCA_046485025.1 Cloacimonadaceae bacterium (SeqCode)
GTGGAATTCATCACCTGAAGCATAACACTCGATGACAGTTCCGTCAGGCTGAGTTATTTCCTGAGGGACAAAAGTCAGCCAGTCTGCCGATAAAGGCAGGACCACAGATATTAAAAATAATACCAGCCAAATTGTGCGTGACATAGACACTTCCTTAGATTACATTACTTCAAAATTAAACAATGCAAGAATAGGACCTATCACTAATTTTATTGACTGATTTGTCAAGTCAGAAATTATGCTAAGCAGATGTTGATTATTCATAAAATCAGAATAGAAAAGGGAGCAGCTTAGAATCAGATGAATCCGACCAAAAATATTTTCTGGCTGGCAGGAGAGAATTCCGGAGACTTGCATGCCTCTTTAGTCATGCACAAACTCAATGAGGAAATTCCCTTTATCAGGCATTTCGGGATTGGCGGCAATCGTATGAAAGCTGAAGGTCTGCAGCAGATTTTTCGTTTTGAACGTTTTGCTGTGATGGGCTTTGTCGAGGTTGTGAAACACCTTCTTTTTTTTATGAAAGTTGAAAAGACCATAAAAGATTTGCTAATGAAGGAAAAACCTGATTTGGTGATTTTAGTTGATTACCCGGGTCTGAACCTCAGAATCGCCAAAATCGCTGATGATGAGAAGATTGATGTGCTCTATTTCATTGCTCCGCAATTCTGGGCCTGGAAACATAAAAGGGTTTTCAAACTCAGAGAACATACACGCTACGTAGCATGCATTCTTCCTTTTGAAGAAGAACTGCTCGGTATTCATAATATCAAATCTTCCTATGTGGGGCATCCGATTGCGGAAGAAATTGCTTTTGAATTGGATAGGAAGGCTTTTGCACGATTTTATGGACTCAATCCAGATAAGCAATGGCTGGGTTTTTTCCCCGGTAGCCGCAACAATGAAGTGAGAACTCTGCTGCCGATTTATCTCAAAACGATTGAGAGATTTGACCCCAATCAGTATGAGTTTCTCTTTTCCAAATCACGTTCAGTTTCGCATCAGCTCTATACTGAGCTGATTGATCGTTATGCTTTGACCAGACCTTTTATTATAGACGGCTATAACTATGAAATGATGAAATACTGTTATTTTCTGACTGTAAAAAGCGGGACGACAACACTTGAAGCTGCTTACATCGGCACTCCGCTGCTGATTGTGTATGTGGCCAACCGGTTGTCTTATGAAATTGGCAAGCGCTATGTCAAACTTGATAAAATCGGACTTCCCAATATTATTTTGGAGAAAAAAGTAGTCCCGGAGTTGATTCAGGATGAGGTCACTCCCCAAAACATCTCAGAGCAGATTAAACAGCACCTGTCTGACCAGAATCTCTATGATTCCGTTAAAACTGAACTGAGAAAAATCCACGATTTACTGGGAGAAAAGAACGCTTCCAAGGAAGTCGTGAAAATAATCAGGGAAATGTTGAAATTATGAAGATACCGGACTGGCTGATGTTTTTTGAGCGCAAGTTTGGCGCTTTTATGCTGAGGCAACTGCGCAAGTCCATCAAATTAAACATTACTAATCAGCCACCTGATGAACTCAAGTGCATTTATATATTCTGGCACAGGGATCTTTTACTGATGACCATACATCGTATTGGCTCCAATGCCTGTGTGATAATATCCTCCTCACAGGATGGTGAATTGATCGCAGGTCCGGTCGAGGAATTGGGTTATACCACAGCCAGAGGATCCACCACCAGACAAGGTTCGCAAGCCTACAGAAAAATTCTGAAAATGGCCAAGCAAAGGCAACTGGGAATCACTCCCGATGGTCCGAAGGGTCCTTCCAAAACCATTCAGCCGGGAGTGGCGCATATAGCTTACATGGCAGGAATTCCAATTGTGGCAGTTGCTCAGCATGCCAGCCGGGAATGGACATTCAATTCCTGGGACAAGTTCAGACTGCCCAAACCCTTTTGCACTATAACGGCAATCTATAGTGAACCATTTTACATAAAAACTAAAGAAGAACTGGAGTCAGTTCCTCAGCACTTAAAAAAGCTGATGGATCAATTGGAACTCCTCCTTCCCGAATAATTTAGCCATATAAATCTCTGCGCAGCCTCCAAGTTTCAAGCAGGAGCCAAGCAGGATAAAAAAGGAACCGGCACCTGGACGCCGGCTCTTAAGTGATATAGTTATTTATGTTTTAGTTTACTCTTGAAGTCTGATCAATCAACTGAGCCAGAGTGACAAGTTTGCCGTCAATATCGCTGATGATTTCAGGCTCATTGGTTCTGTTCTTGGCGGACCTGAGCTGATCTTCAGCTCGTCTGAAGAAGTTATTTGCTGCGTTGCGCGCTGCATCTCTCTCATTGGCAAGGCGGGTTGCTGTTCTGCCATAAGCGGATTGGAACTGCCTTTCGAGGTCAATAAACTGGTTATAACTATCAGAGCCGCGACGCTGATTGATGGAAGCCAGAATGATATAAGGCTGATACAGAGATGAATCCTTGCTCAGAGCAAGATTGGCATTAGTTTCAGCATCATTCAGACGATTAGTTGCCAAGTAAACATCAGCAAATCTGAGATAAACCAAAGAATTTTCAGGATCAACTTCTTTCAACTTATTCAAAGTATTCAGGGCTTTCTGATTATTTTCGTTGGCCAGAGCCTGATTGTTGGCATCAGAAGCTTCCGCGGCAGCGGTTCTGTATAAACCTGCCAGATTCAGATAAGCCAATGTGTTGGTGGGATTCGTTACGATGATATTTTCATATCTGGCAATAGCTTCAGCTATGCGTCCTGAACGCTGATAGGAAAGCGCCAGACGTCTGGCAAAGAGATCGTTGTCGGGATTGTCGTTGGCAGCTTTCTCCAGGAATGGAATTGCTTCATCATACTGAGCCATGTCATACAGCAGGAAAGCCATGCGGTATTTGGCTTTGACGAAATCGGGATCAATTACCAGAGCTTTTTCCAGAGCTTCCTTAGCTTTCTGATTTTGATTATTTTCAGCATACAGATTGGCGACGCTGAGCCATAACTCTTCATCTTCCCGCAGGTTGGCAAGAGTTTCCAGTGTCTTGATAGTATTCTCTTTATCACCCATGTCGCGATAAGCGCTGCTAAGACTTTGCAGGACATTGGAATCCTCGGTTGAAAGCGTATCAGACATAGCTTTATTGAAATCAGAAACGGCTTTTGTATAGTTCTTGGCACTATACGCAATCAGACCCAGGTAGTAGTAAGCCTGTTTGTTGTTGGGGTCATAACCGAGGATATTGTTAAAGCCTTTCTCAGCCTGTTCATAGTTTTCAGCACGATAATCCTGAATGGCGATATTGTTCATCTTTTCCAGTTCCTGATTGAAGAAGCTGTTCAATCTACCCATAAAATCATTATCCAAAACCGCCCAGCGTTTCTTCTTATCTTTGACGACATCGACTCTCTGCGAGACAATATCATCAGTCCTCATACTGTAAAAACGGAACTGGATTGAGAACAATTGAGAATTGACAGAACTGATCACACCTATAATTACAACGTCTGCATTCAGCTCTTTGCCAATTTCAGCCATATCCTCTTTATCCATTTCGTCCACATCTTCAAAAGCTAATTCCTTGAAAACGAACTCAGTATCTTTCATGTTCAGCAGGTCAAAATTCTCATCAAGATCAAAAGAACGCTGCAGATCTCTGATAGTCAGAAACTTCTGGATATACTTGCTGGCACTGTCCAATCTTTTCAGGGGCAACACAGCAACTCGCACCATAACGGCAGAAAGAACCGTGGTCAGGGTCAAGCTGAGTATGAGTAGCACAAGCCACTTTTTCATCATTCCTCCATATATTTAAGCAGAAATATTATTTTTTTTTCATTATTACATTCGACGTTATTTGTGTCAAGAAAAAAGGCTAAACCGGGCTGTTAATTATTGAACCGGAATAATATGCAAGCACCTTTCCATCAGCCTTTTCAAGCAGAAGAGCACCGTCTTCTGAAATTCCTCTGCAGATTCCTGAAATCTGCTCTTTATCAGTATCAAATATAAGCGTTTTGTTTAATCCATACAGGCTGCAGTTTATGGTTTGATAAAATTGCTGCAAACCGGAAGCCAGAAAATAAGGGTACTTTTTTTGAAAATTATCAAGGAACCCGTCAAGCAAAGCTATGTTTGATATCTCAAAACTAAAAATCTGTTTCAAACTGACAGGCGGCATCGGAACATCCAGATTGATTTGCTCGGTATTTGTATTAATCCCCATTCCGATGATTAAAAATCCCTGTTGATGCTGAACCAGAATGCCGGAAAGTTTTTTATCATCAATAATCAGGTCGTTGGGCCATTTTATCTGCAAGCTGTTGTGCAAATCAGGAAAGTGCTCTGTCAAAGTCAGAAGCAGGCACAGACCCAGCAGCAGTGTAATCTGATGCGATACCTGATTTGCCTTCAGACAATATGTAAACCACAATCCGCCCTGAGGAGAAAGCCATTGGCTGTTGTTTCTGCCAATGCTTTTTTGCTGTTCATCTGCAACTATCAACAGGCTGTCAGGTCTGAATTTCATTGCTGACAGCATTTCTATGGCATCAGACATCGTGCTGCCTGTTTTGCTCAAATGAATCAGGCAATCGGTTTTTTTTGATAATTTGTTCATCAGAAGTCTCAATTATAAAACCAGCATGGCATCGCCGTAACTGAAAAAGCGGTACTGCCCCCAAACAGCAGTTTCATATGCTTTGAGAGTAAACTCATACCCGGCAAAAGCAGAGACCAGCATGATTAATGTTGATTCCGGCAGATGAAAATTGGTCAGCAGCACATCCACAATCCCAAATTCCTTTCCCGGATAGATGAAAATATCTGTCCACTTTTGTCCTGCATTCAGTTTGCCATTCTCTCCAAAACTTTCCAGAGTGCGGACACTGGTTGTGCCTACTGCTATGACTCTTCTGCCGTCAAGTTTTGCCTGATTGACCAGGCTGGCAGTTTCTTTTGGAACAGTACAAAATTCCGAATGCATTTTATGCTGTCTGATATCGTCAACTTTAACGGGTCTGAACGTGCCCAAACCAACATGCAGTATAACTTCTGCTATAATGACACCCTTGTTTTTCAACTTGTCCAAAATCTGTGATGTAAAATGCAGACCAGCCGTCGGCGCAGCCACAGAACCGTTTTCTCTGGCATAGACTGTCTGATATGTGGCATGGTCCTGAGTTTCGTCATTTCTTTCTATGTAAGGGGGCAGAGGAACGTGTCCCAGCTTGTCAAGCAGCTTCCAGAAGTCACCTTCAAACTGAAAGCTTATCTCTCTGAGTCCATCTGCGTCGGAATCAGAAATGAAGCCGGTCAGCTCATCTGAAAAAACCAGTCTCTGAGGTTGTTTGACTCTCTTTCCGGGATGGACTAAACACTTCCAAACTTCTTTTGTGATTTCGTTGAGCAGAAAAACTTCGATTTTTGTACCATTCTCTTTCTGAGCAAACAATCTGGCAGGAATGACTTTGGTGGTGTTGAGCACAAGCACGTCACCTGCATTCAGCAATTCTATTATATCATAAAAGTGTTTATGAGAAATGCTTTGCGACTGCCTGTCCATCACCATCAAACGTGATTGCTGCCTGTCCTTGAGAGGGTATTGCGCAATCAGATGTTTGGGCAGATTATAGAAGTAACTGCTTTTCTTGAGTAAATCCGGCATGAACTATGATTTTATTATAGGATAGGGAACTTTGACAGCGTCTTTGAGAATGGCGGAAAAGGCTCCGAAAGTTATCTGGCTGGTCATTTTCAAGGGAACTTTATACTCATCGTCCGTCACCCAGATCAGGATTCTGCCGGATTGTTTGAACACCGCTTCACTTTTAAGTAGTGGCTCAATTACCAGGCATTCTTTTTTGCCGAAGATGCTGTCTATCGTTTCTCTTCTGTGCACAACCACCTGTGTTTTATATGATTTGCCGTCGGTTGTGATATCAACCATGAGTCTGCTGCCGGGAACAAGTTCCTGCTGACGCACATAGTAGAAAGAGCTCAGGATGTCCTGTGTGCCGGCAGAGATTTCAATTTCCTTAGTCCTATAAATCTGTTTCTTGAAATGCCAGCGCTGATATGTGCTCGTTTTATTTTCATGGTCATAGGTGTGAACTCTGTATTGCTGATACTTGCCTTCACTGAGTTTTTTGGAAAACCGTAGCGAGCGCAGATTTTCTTTTTCCCACCAGCTTTGCACTGTATCCCTGACTTTGAAAAAGGAATCAAAGAAGGAATAGGTATTGGCATAGGATGTAATCAGCCAGACAGGTTTGTCTTCAAAGGTTGAACTTCTTATTTCCAGTGATGCCTCAGCCGCGCTGATGACACCATATTTGATATTGAAGATCAGTTTTTCGCCGTCTGTGATAGTCGCCTTCAGGCTGCCGCCAAACAGGCCTGCAGCCATTACAGCTATCAGTATTATTATTTTCAGTCCTTTCATTATAGAACGCCTCCGGTTATATATATCTCTTCTCCCGAAACTGATGTCACATCCAGGTCGAGTAGTGAAATCACTATTTTGGTTATGTCATCCAGGCTGACCAATTTGTGTGCCGGATGAGATTTTTTATATGCTGCAAAATATTCTTTTCTAAAAGTGAGGTAATCACCTTCATAATCTTCTTCCAGCTTCGTTTCCAAAGGAGCCGGTGAGACTACATTGATTTGTATATTGTGTTCTGCAATTTCCCACGCCAGGCTTCTGGCCAGATTAGCCAAAGCCGCTTTGGAAGCAGCGTAAGCTGTGCCATAGGGAAGTCCCGTGCGGGTCACATTGGAGCCGAACAGCACAATTTTACCTTGTTTCTGCTTTAGCATAATGGGCAGGACGTTTCTGAGCACATTGTATGCCATAAAGATATTCTGTCTGATAATCTCTGTCCAGACTGACGGATCGCTTTCTGCCAGCACCTTGGCGTCATAACTGCGCACAGCGGCTGTATGAATCAGTCCGGTAGGGTTCTGACCTGATTCTGTTAACATTTCTGTCAGAGCTTGCTGTGTTTCTTCAAAGCTGCTGAGGTCGCACTTTTGCAGCCAACACTTTTCAGGAAATTCGGACATCACTTTATCAATTCTGTCTGTCCTGTGATGAGCCAGCAGAAGCAGTTTACAGCCCTGCTGCAGCAGTTCGCGGGCAAGCTGAACTGCGGATTGTCCATTAGCGCCTGTGATTAGTATCGTTTCCGGAAGTCTCACAGCGCTTTCACCTTGTCTAAAATGTAGTGGGCAGCAGTGAATTTATCCGCTTTTATGAAAACTGACGTTTTCTTGGTCAGCAAGGTAATTTCTGTGTCATCTTTACCAGTGACGGAGAGCAGGTTTGCAATAATCAGGTCAAGTTTTTTCTGGTCCAGTTTGGCTTTGGCATTGGCCAGCAGATTTTCTGTCTCGGCAGCGAAGCCGATCAGCTTCTGTTCTGATTTCTTTTTCTTGCCAAGCTCTGCCAGGATGTCAGGCGTTTGAGTCAGTTCCAGCGTAAGTTTGGC
>JAWOHU010000209.1:0-6160 GCA_046485025.1 Cloacimonadaceae bacterium (SeqCode)
GTAAATTGGGGTCAGATCAGGCATGAAGAGATATTATACGCAAATTTCGATATCTCCAGCGGAGCAGAATATATCAGTTATCTCAGCCATAACCTGTTGACAGATCTGGACTGGAATGATGGCTTCTATGGTAAGATAGCTACTGTTTATAAATGTGAAGACTGGACCGGAACTACATGGAATGACCAGTATGTAAGTATTTATAACTATGATGCAGTGTTTCAGCTATCTGAAATCATGACTGAAAAACTGGGCGGAGTATTTACCAACTACAGCAAGGATATATTTGAATATGACATCAATGGAAACCTGCAAATCCACATCCACCGGATGTATGACATGGTAAACGGCATCCTGCTGGCACCGGATGAAGTGGAGCAGTATAACTTTGGAATGTATACCCATAATAGCGATGAAACAGTTATCTCGGCTGCCATCAGCCTGTCAGTTTATCCCAATCCGTTTAATGATGTTGTAACCATTAACCTGCAAAATAAAAGCAATGCTCCAATCGAGACTTCTATCTATAACATCAAAGGACAACTGGTCAGAAACCTGGGCAGCAGCAGGAATTCGTTTATCACCTGGGACGGGAAAGACAATAAAAACCTGCTTGTTGGCAACGGTATCTACTTCATCAGAGCGGAACAGGACGGCAGGGCGGTCAGCAAAAAAGTAATCAGGATGAGATGACAAAGCATATATAAAACAATCTTAAACTTGAATCAGACTAAACTCTTGACAATATCGCACCGGATAAATCTTTAATCCACTGTAAAAAATAGTCAGAAGGAATATATATGCTAAATGTATCATTATCCCCGGATGGGAAAGAATATCCTCTTCCGACTCCTGAGGAAAGCGCCAGAGAAAGGGAAATCTTGAAAGAACTAACTGAAATGCAGCGCACGCAGGGACGCAAAATTGTGGCTGTGCAGGGCATGGGCTTTGTGGGCTGCGTGATGGCGACAGTGGTTGCTGACGCCGAGGATAATGACGGCAAGCCGATTTACTATGTGCACGGTCAGCAGCGAACTTCCAGACGTTCATACTGGAAAGTGCCGACCATCAACAAAGGCATTCCGCCAGTCAGTTCTTCCGATAAGGAAGTTCCTGAGATTTTCCATCGTTGTGTGGTGGAGAATAAAAACTTCCGCGCGACCTGGGAAGACTATGTCTATGAGCTGGTTGACATTGTGGTGGTGGACATTCAGCTGGATGCCACCAAACCTGCTTTCGGCGAGGCAGAGAAAGGTTTCTGCGACCTCACTGCTTTTCGTGAAGGCATCCGGACCTTAGGTCAGCACATTCGTCCCGAATGTCTGATTTTAGTGGAAACAACTGTTCCGCCCGGAACCTGTGAAAAGGTCGTCAAACCCATTATAGAAGAGGAATTTACCAAGCGCGGCATTGACATCAAAAAGCAGCCGCCTCTGATTGCTCACTCTTATGAAAGAGTGATGCCGGGAGCGCATTACGTCGCTTCCATCCGTGATTTCTGGCGCGTCTACTCCGGTGTGAATGAAAAGAGCAAAGAACTCTGCAGAGAGTTTCTGACTGATATTCTGGATGTGGAAAACTATCCTCTGACTGAACTGGAAAGCACCAATGCGTCTGAACTCGCCAAGGTGATGGAAAATTCCTACAGAGCTACCAACATCGCTCTGACCCTGGAATGGGCACGCTTCGCAGAACAGATCGGAGTCAATCTTTATACAGTCAGAGATGCCATCCGCAAACGCAAAGGCACGCACGACAATCTGCTCAGACCCAGTCTGGGAGTAGGCGGCTACTGCCTGACCAAAGATCCGGTGCTGGCAAACTGGGCGATGAGCACTCTGTTCGGTCTGGAAAGCAAACTTGCTATGGCAATCCGCTCTGTTAATATTAATGACACCATGCCGCTGCATACAATTGAGCTGATCAAAAGCGAGATTCCGGTGCTGAAAGAAGTCAGAATTGCGATTTTAGGAGTCTCATATCTGGAAAATCTGGGCGACACCAGACACTCGCCGTCCAAGACTCTGGTCGAGTTTTTAAGAAAAGACCTGGCTGTGGTCAAAGTGGCAGATCCTTATGTCGAAAGCTGGCCGGAAGTGGAAGAAATAACAGTCTATGACAAACTGGAAGATGTTCTGCCGGAAATGGATGTGGTGGTGTTTGCAGTTGGTCATGATGAATACAGAAATCTGGAACCGGAAGCAGTCATCAAGCTTTGCGGCAAGAAACCTTTGATTATAGACTGCTCGAATTTCCTGTCAGACGAAACCATAGTTCAATACAAAAAATTGGGCTGTCAGGTAAAGGGCGTCGGCAAAGGTCACATCAGTAATTTGAAATAAAACAAACATTATAGTAACAGCCGGTCGTGATTAAATTTACAACCGGCTGTTCTTTTATTAGAGAGAAAAATCAGGAAGATTTTTAAGCAGGATTTTTCTTGATATATTGAGGGAAAGTGATAGTGAACTTACTGCCTTTTTTGATATTGCTTTCAATGGCAATGCTGCCGCCCTGCTGAGCGATAAGCTCATTGCAGATAATCAATCCCAGACCGCTGCCATGTGCCGTGGACAGAGTGTTGAGGCGCTTTCGGGTGTCCACTTCGAAGATATATTTCTGCTGCTCTTTGCTCATTCCGATGCCGGTATCTTTGATCACAATTACAACATTGCCATTGTCACGAGTGGCAGAAATAGCTATCAGACCTTTAGAGTGAGTGTATTTCACAGCATTGGAGAGAATGTTTTTGATGATAGTATCGAAAATATAGAAATCGGCATTTAGGTATAAGTCATCAGGAATCTCAAAGTCTATATCGATTTCTTTGTGTGAGATCTGATTTTTAAGGAGGTTCAGGTTATCAGAAATCAGCTTCTTGACTTTGATGTTCTCAGGATTCAGGGTCACATCTTTCCTGTTCACTTTATCCAATAAAATCAGATTTTCCAGCAATACAAAAGAGTTTTGGGCAGTCTCATTGATTTGAGAAATAAAATCAAGCAGTTCCTGTTTATTAATAGTATCGAGCTTATTCTTGATGAAGTTGCTCAGCGTAATCACAGAATAGATGGGATTTTGCAGGTCATGAGCCACCAGAGTCAGAAGCTTGTCTTTCATCTGATTGGATTTGGAAAGCTCTGCAGCAGTGGCGGCAAGCTGCTCTTCCATTTCCTTGCGTTGTTGAATATCGCGGGCGATAAAAATACGGTATTCCTCTTTATCTATGGGATTTGTGACCAATTTTACACTATTTTCCAGCCAGATGTATTCTCCTGATTTGGTCAGACAGCGATACTCAAAGGTGACTTCTTTCTTTTTGATTAGCTGATCCAGAGCAGTCATGATAATTGGGATGTCATCTTTATGTGCAAAATCAGTACCGTGAAAGTTTATAGTTTCTCTCTCAGACCAGCCCAGAATCTTCTTAACGGAAGAACTGATGTAAAGCAGTTTGCCCTCTCTGTCAGAAATTCCCACTATATCATTTACGTTATCAATTAGAATCTTACTCCACAGAGCAATATTGCTTATTGTAGAGTAGTTAGAATTTTTGTGTGAAGTCTTTTTTATATCGCTCACTGAGTAAATCTCCATGCTAGTTAAGTTTCAGTTTTTTTATACAATGCGTGAAAACAGATTATGAATTCTTGAATAATAACAAGGACAGATACTGTCAATATATTTGTCACAATATATCATATCATTATGGGTCTGATCATGCTTCCGGAATGATATCCAACTGTTTATGTTGACACAAATCTGGCCGGCAATAATTCATTTCACAAACATCTGGATCTATGAATATGAGAAAAAAGCTTATTATTGAAATCGGCACTAATTCCATCAAGACGCTTTTTGCAGAGCGGGATGGCTCCTTATGGAAAAAAGTGTCGGAAGATTTATATCCCACTCGCATTGGAGCAGGCAAAACTCAAACCGGAAAGCTCAGTTCTGACGGAATGGAAAGAAGTCTGACTGCCATCGAAGAAATTGTCAGCATACATAAAGACATCGGGCTTTGCGACATTCATGTCATTGCCACGGAAAGCCTGCGTTCTGCCAATAATGCAGACGTTTTTACCAATGCAGTCAAGGAGCGATTGGGTCTGCAAGTGGAAATTTTGTCCGGCAGTGAAGAAGCGCGTTTTGCTTTTCTGGCAGCGGTCTCAGAGCCAATTAAACCAGAAGTAAAGATAGCTGTTCTGGACATTGGCGGCGGTAGCACAGAGCTTACAATTGGACTGAGAGATGAGATTATTCATCAACAGAGCTATCCAATGGGAGCAGTCAAACTGACAGAAAAATATATACATAATGACCCGCCCTCGAAATCAGAGATAAAAGCTGTCAGAACTTTTATTGAGAATCAGATTAAAGATATCGGGACGGGAGTCAGTCTGTCAGAATTAATAGGAGTTGGCGGCACCATTACTGCTTTGGCTCTGCTCTCTATTCCGCAGGAAAAAGCCCAGGACATACAAGTTGATGAAGCTATTTCTTTGATAGATAGAACGCAGTTGAGCCGGGAGCAGATATCAGATTATATCATTAAACTCAGCGCTCTGACCAATCAGGAAAAAGAAATGCTGCCACTAATGCCCAAGGGCAGGGCTGACATCATCCTGGCAGGAACTGTGATTTTAGATAGAATGATGAGCCATTTGAATATGCAGAAAATCACTGTCAGCACCAGAGGAGTGAGATTCGGATATCTTTACTCACGTAGCAATTAGAGCTGACCAAAGAAAATTTCCTTGCAATTAAAACGCCTTTCTTAAATCTGGTAAAAAAATAAACCGGCGGAGCTATTAACTCACGCCTGAAAAATAAGGAGCAAAGCATGCCGTTCAATCTTAAGAACAGACATTTTCTAACCCTGCTGGACTTCACTCCGCAGGAAATTCAGTTTTTATTGGATCTTTCCGCTGACCTTAAAAAAGCCAAGTACGTAGGCAATGAAGTGCAGCGTCTGAAAGGCAAAAACATTGCCCTTATCTTTGAAAAAGACAGCACCCGCACACGCTGCGCCTTCGAAGTGGCTGCCTTTGACCAGGGTGCGCATGTCACTTATCTGGGTCCCACCGGCAGTCAGATGGGCAAGAAAGAATCAATCGCTGATACAGCGCGGGTTTTGGGACGCATGTATGACGGCATTGAATATCGCGGTTACGGTCAGGAAATTGTGGAAGATCTGGCTAAATATGCCGGAGTTCCTGTCTGGAACGGACTTACCACTGAAGACCATCCCACTCAGATTTTGGCAGATTTTCTCACCGGCATCGAACATATCAAAAAACCTTTGAATCAACAGGTTTGGGCTTTTGTGGGTGACGGACGCAACAATGTCGCCAATGGTCTGATGATAGGCTGCGCCAAGATGGGAGTTGACTTCAGGACTGTTGCGCCGAAGAGCCTTTTCCCGGAAAAGAAACTGCTCGATAGATGCAAAGCCATTGCCAAAGAAACCGGCGCTAAAATTACTGTCACGAAAGACATTGCCAAAGGCGTCAAAGGCTGCGACGTGATTTATACAGACGTTTGGGTCTCAATGGGCGAGCCGGACAGCGTTTGGGCTGAGAGAGTCAAGCTGCTAAAATCTTATCAGGTCAATGCTAAAATGATGAAACTGACCGGCAAGAAAGAAACCGTCTTTATGCACTGCCTGCCTTCTTTTCACGATACCAAGACCAAGATTGGCCAGGATATTCATCAGAAATACGGTCTGATCGGAATGGAAGTCACGGATGAAGTATTTGAAAGTGCGCAGTCAGTTGTTTTTGATGAAGCAGAAAACCGGATGCATACCATCAAAGCTGTGATGGTTGCCACGCTCGGACAGCAATAAGAATTAGTTTAAGCTAAATAAGAAAAAAGGCGGTTTAAAAAAACCGCCTTTTTTACTAACTGAGTTTTGGGAAATTGTGCTTAATTCATTAGAATCATTTTCATGGAAGAAGAATAATTGCCAGCCATCATTTTACATAGATATACACCTGCACTTAATATACTTCCATTAGCATCTGTACCATTCCAGATTATTCTATGATACCCTGATTTTTTAGTTTCATTAACCAAGGTGGATATACGTTGCCCTTTAATATTGTAAATCTCAATGCAGACGAAGCTGGATTCTTTTAGCTGATATTCAATTGTTGTA
>JAWOHU010000168.1:0-4225 GCA_046485025.1 Cloacimonadaceae bacterium (SeqCode)
GCTTGGGTTCGTTAGCCAGCAGATACTGATGAACATAGTCAATCAGATACTGAGGTATGTTATATTTCTTCAGGACTTTGGCAGCGGGTCTGGCGTCTCCCAGTTGTTTCAGATATTGCAACAGTTCTGTACAGTCTTCTTTGGTAATGGTGGATTCGTCCAACCAGGTTTCTTTACCGAGCAGAAGACTGATGAGATTGGTGATTTCATTGGGTATAAAGAGCAATTTGAGCATATCATAATCCTGCTTCTCCAGATGGTCCTCGGCATCGTGCAGAAACATCAGCGGGGTCTGAAGCAGTTTTGTATCTTCCGGATTCAGCGCCGGCAAGCCTGTGACAAAATAATAATACTCTTTATACATGCAGGAGCTTATTCTCCAAAGAGGATTTGCGCCGCTTTCGGACGCAGGAAGGATTTGAAGAAATTGGCAAAATCGTCGTCTGTAAAGCTCAATTTGAAGGTGCCGTCAGCCGGAGCAATGGTGATTCCGCTCTGCATTACAGGACTGAAATCAACCTTGTATTTTCCGCTGAAAACCTTGGCTATCTGTTCTTTGAAAAAGCTCTCCAGTTCTTTCTGTCGATTCTCTGGAACGGTCAGCACGGCAGATGTTTCAGGCGACCACTTGCTCATAACTTCCAGAATCAGTTTCTGCAAAAAGGATGTATCGCTGACGCTCTGCTGAGTCTGCTTATCCATAGTATCGGAAAGCAGAGAGGAAATTATCTTCTGTTTGAGTGAAGTCATAGCCTGCTGAGCCGCCATCTTAAGGTCGGAATTAATGTTTTTCTCCAGGTCGGCAGCTTTCTTCTTTGCATTACTGATAATCTTTTCCGCTTCCACTTGTGATTCTTCGGTCAGCTGTTCGGCTTGCTCTCTGGCAGCCTGGATAATCTTCTCGGCTTCGGCTTTGGCTTTATCAACGCCTTCCGCATAAATCTTCTGCAGCATTTCTTGTAACTGGTCAGCCATGTAAACGCTCCTGAAAAGCTTTTTTTGATGTTTTCCCAAAAATGAGATAAGCGCTTAAATGTCAACTGCAAAATTGACAGACACACAATCAGCGTTTCGAGAATTGCCTCCAGTCCATGCAATCGGAAAAGGGAAATCCCGGAGTTCAAATTGCCCTTCGTAAACTTATGGGGTACATTTTGTAACAGGGCAATTCGGACTTCGTGAATTCAGGCAAATAGTGATTTTACGAAGTCCTAAATTCCCTATCAGTATAGAGACCCCTGATAGTTTAGCGTGGGAATTTCGAACTCCGGAAAACAGGCATACATCGCAATTCCATCCCTAACACATTTCGCACAGAGTTTTTACGCAAGCTAAAGCCTCCAAACGGCTTCATCCAGCGAGCATCCTGTCTCAATTCTGTCTTAGGGATAAAGAGGCGGAGTGGGTAAAAAGAAAAAAGGCGTCTGCTGCTGAGACGCCTATATGTCTGTGTTAGAAATGGTTTTACTTGCCGATTTCAATGCCCTTTTTGATGGCTTTGAGGTTGAGCTGAAGCAAATCAGGATTCTTGGCTTGCATATACTTGGTCAAATCTGCTTCCAGAGTTTCATATTTGACTATTCCTGTCTTGCCGATGATGACGCCGAGAGCTATCATATTGAGCACCATGATATTGCCGATTTCTTTGGCAAAGGTGGACATCGGAGCCGTGATTTTATTTACGTCGTCACGTTTGCAGCCGTGAGGGCACATATCCTCATCATAAATCACCAGTCCGTCTTTGCGGACGCTGGGACCAAATTTATCCAGAGAAGGCTGATTCAGAGCCACCAGGATATCGGGATAACTGACGATGGGAGAAGCGATTTCGTGGTCTGCCACCACGGTCATGACATTGGCGGTTCCGCCGCGCATTTCAGGACCGTATGAAGGCAGCCAGGAAACATGTTTGCCTTCTGCCATTCCGGTTTGAGCGAGAAATTTTCCGATGGTCAGAACGCCTTGTCCGCCGAAGCCTGCGCAGATAATTTCGTATTTCATTATTCCACCCCCTCGCCTTTGTCACGGAAGACGCCGGGCTTGAAGAACGGAATCATATTTTCACGTGCCCAGTCGCGGGATTTTACAGGATCC
The DNA here is from genome assembly GCA_046485025.1 of Cloacimonadaceae bacterium (SeqCode). Classification (GTDB taxonomy): domain Bacteria; phylum Cloacimonadota; class Cloacimonadia; order Cloacimonadales; family Cloacimonadaceae; genus UBA5614. The sequence continues at coordinate 2,095 of JAWOHU010000168.1, forward strand.
AAACCCCAGTTGGTGGGGCAGGTGGAGACGAATTCGATGAAGGTAAAGCCTTTCTCTTCCTTATTATAGGTCAGCGCTTTGAGTACCGCTTTCTTGGCTTTGATGATTTCCTGCGGCGAGAGCAGCGACACTCTTTCAATATAATAGGGTGCTACCAGAGTGTTTAAAAGCTCGCAGACGCGAATGGGAAAACCGATGTCATCAGTATCTCTGCCATAGGGTGAAGTGGTTGTCTTCATTCCGGGCAGAGTGGTCGGAGCCATTTGTCCGCCCGTCATACCATAGATGGCATTATTGACAAAGAAGACGGAGATATGCTCACCCCGATTGGCGGAATGGACGATTTCAGCAGTTCCGATGGCAGCGAGGTCGCCGTCACCCTGATAGGTGAAAACATGCATATCAGGACGGGCGCGTTTCATACCTGTTGCCACAGCCGGAGCTCTGCCATGAGCCGCTTCCGCCATATCAAAATCAAAGAATTTATAGGCAAACACAGAACAGCCGACCGGTGCTACACCCGCCATCGTGTTCTGCAGTCCGAGTTCGTCAATCGCTTCAGCTATGAGACGATGCGCCACGCCATGCTGACAGCCGGGACAATAAGTAAAGGGGGTACTGGTGAGGGATTTGGGTCTGGTTGCTATCACTTCCATGGCTTCCTCCTAAAAGCACGCTTCAAGTTTTTGTTCAATTTCGGCAGGGGTGAAGACAATGCCTCCGACCTTGCCCCAGAAAAGAACGGGGACCTTGCCGCAGACGGCTATCTTCACATCGTCAAGCATCTGTCCCATATTCAGTTCAAAGACATAGACCTGTTTGACCTTGGGACCGATGGCAGCCTTGATTTGCTCATAAGGATAGGGCCAAAGCGTGATGGGACGGATGAGTCCGACACTTTTGCCTTTGGCTTTGAGTTCATCAATAGCGCTTTTAACTATACGGGAAGCGGTTCCGAAGGAGACGCAGAGGATTTCATTTTCATCTGATACGTTGTATTCCTCAAAGCGGATTTCGTTCTTCTCAACCACGGCATACTTGGCAAATAAATTGTTTACATGCTTTTCCAGAACGCTGGGGTCAAGCTCGAGGGAATTTATCTCGTGATGATGGTGGTCGTTTTCATCTTTCTTGGGGTGGATGCACCAGCCGTTGTGCTGCTCTCCGAGAGTCTTGATTTCTTCATCAGTCTTGGCAGGTTTGAATTCCACCGGTTCCATCATCTGGCCCAGCATGCCGTCACCCAATATCATCACGGGGTTACGGTATTTATCAGCCAGGTCAAAAGCGTCGGAAGCCAAGTCGGCAAATTCCTGCACAGAACTGGGAGCGAGCACTATGAGATGATAATCGCCATGTCCGCCACCTTTGACGGCCTGATAATAGTCTGCCTGACCGGGTTGAATGTCGCCCAGACCGGGTCCGCCGCGCTGAACGTTTACAATCACGGCAGGAAGCTGCGCTCCGGCAATATAGGAAATTCCTTCCTGTTTGAGAGAAATACCTGGCGAGGAAGATGATGTCATAACTCTTTTTCCTGCTCCGGCGGCGCCGTAAACCATATTGATGGCAGCTACTTCACTTTCTGCTTGTAGAAAGGTTCCGTGCACCTTGGGCATCATTTTTGCCATATATTCGATCAGTTCGCTCTGAGGAGTGATGGGATAGGCAAAATAGTGACGGCAGCCTGCTCGGATGGCGGCTTCTGCCACTGCTTCATTACCTTTCATTAATATCTTTGCCATCTTATCCTCCTCACTTTTCCACGGTTATGGCGCAGTCAGGACAAACGATATAACACATTTTGCAGGCAATGCATTCATCCTGTTTGAAGCACTCGGCATAATGATAGCCTTTGGCATTGATGTTTTCCGAAAAGCGGATTATCTTCTTGGGACAAGTGGCAATACATAATCCGCACCCTTTACAGTAATTTGGATCAACGGTCATTTTGGGCATAACCTTTCTCCTTTTTATTAATATTTTTCTGTCTACGATAGTGATTTATTTTAGCGTTTTCTGTCAAGGGAGAATATCGTCTGGCTCTTCTTGATGAGATTAAAATGAAAGGCATCAGACTTCACCGCTGGAGCACTTAGCGACATTCACTTAGTGTGATTTGGTTCAAAGT
>JAWOHU010000252.1:0-4049 GCA_046485025.1 Cloacimonadaceae bacterium (SeqCode)
AAGAATGATTATCACACAGCCTATATGGATTTGCGTTCCTATACTCTGTTCAGTAAAAGGTATGCTCTGGCTCTGAGACTAGTGGGCGGTGGCAGCGGTGGCAAGCAACCTCAGAACTTTGAACTGAACGGCTATTACGGCGTCCGTGGCTATGAAGGTGAGGAAGTTGGAAAGAATATTATTTTAGCTTCGACTGAATTGCGAGTTCCGTTTTTGGATTACTTGTCCCTGGCGTTTCCGATTCCGTTGACCATAACATCCATCCGGGGCAGCGTTTTTGCTGATCTGGGAGGGGTTTGGGACGATACGAACCAATTCAGAGTGATAGAAAATAACAGACTGCGGGATATGAAACTCGGCTTTGGTTTAGGTCCCAGAATGAACATCGGCTTTGCTGTTCTCAAGTTTGATGTCGCCTGGCTGACTGACCTGGCAAATTCCTCTAAACCTACTTTCTACCTGAGTTTAACAGAAGATTTCTAAACAAAATAAAGATAAAGGGGAAGACAATGAAAATTGACATTGTCAAAAAATTACCGGAACTTATGGACACACTTGTGCTTTGCCAGAAGGAAGAGGGCAAGCTGGACAGCTTCGGGGACTGGATTCCAGGTCCTATGTTTGAAGCAGTCAAACGCTTTGTTGACGCGGAAAAGATCACTTTCAAAGCAGATGAGATGCACACGTTTCACTATCTGCACAAAAACCACTTCACAAAAATCATTCTGGTCGGTATGAACAAGCCTGAAAACCTGCTGCCTGACCAGGTCCGCAAGATAATTGCCAACATCGTGCGCCAGGCTGTTAAACTCAAATCCAAGCAGATTTATATGATTACCGCCACCGATTTTGAACTGACGGATGCCCTGATGGGACAGGTTTTGGCTGAAGCGTCGTTGCTGACTATCTACAAATTTGAGAAATATCGCTCCGAATCAAAGTATGAAGTCCCTGAAGCCCTGCATTACGTGCAGGATTCCTCCAATACCAGAAACCTGAATAAAGGCATTCTGGAAGGCAGGATTCTGGCTGAAGCCACCAATTTTGCCCGCGATCTGGTCAACGAACCTGCCAATGCCATGACTCCCGATGCTTTGGCAGACGCTGCCAAAGGCGCTGCCCTCAAACACAATTTCCCGATTGAGATATTCAATATGGACAAACTGCGCCGCATTAAGATGGAAGCCTTTCTGGCTGTGGCAAAGGGTTCCAGGCACGAGCCGCGTCTCATCATCATGCGTTATCAGGGCAATCCCGACAGCAAGCATGACACCATAGCCCTGGTGGGTAAAGGCCTGACCTATGACAGCGGCGGCTATTGCATCAAAAATCCGCAGGGCATGGTCAATATGAAAACCGACATGGCAGGCTCTGCTGCAGTAATCGGCACTATGATTGCCATCAACAATCTGAAACTCAAGGTCAATGTGGTCGGTATCGTTGCTGCCTGTGAAAATATGATTTCCGGCGAAGCTTACAGAGCCGGTGACATAATTCGTTCCATGAGCGGCAAGACGATTGAAGTGCTCAATACTGATGCGGAAGGACGCCTTACTCTGATTGACGCCATCCACTATGCCATAGAGCGCGAACACGTCACCAAAATCATTGACATTGCCACTCTGACGGGTGCAGCAGTCGGTGCTCTGGGAACCAGCATTTCGGCTGTCCTGACCAACGATCAGTCCTGGCTCGCAGAACTGGATCAGGCTGCCAAGACCACAGGTGAAAACATCTGGCAACTGCCTGCTTTTGAAGGCTATAAAGAGCTCATCAAGTCAGAAATCGCTGACCTTAAAAACGTTGGCGGACAGTGGGGCGGTGCTATTACTGCGGCGCTCTTCATTCAGGAATTTGTGCAGGATTTACCCTGGCTGCATATTGATATTGCAGGCACAGCCAGCAAGGATAAGGAATCCGGCTATTTTGGCTTGGGCGGCACAGGAGTCGGAGTCCGTCTGCTAACCACTCTGCTAAAGTCAATGGAATAAGTGGGTTAGGGATTATGGCAAAGATAATTACAGCTCAGGAAGCTGTAAAAATGATAAAACCGGGTGACAGGCTGCTGATCAGTGGCTTTCTGGCAGTCGGCGCTCCTGAGTATCTGATAGACGTTTTAGTGGCAGAGAATACCAAAAATCTTCACATCGTCTGTATTGCCTCTGACTGGGAAAACCGGGGTGTGGGAAAACTGATTGTCAATCATCAGATCAGCTCTGCCCAGGTTTCGCATATGGGCACCAACAAAGAAATCCAGGCGCAGTTCAATGCCGGAGAAGTTCAAGTTGAACTTGTCCCCCAGGGCACTTTGATGGAAAGAGTCAGAGCTGCCGGAGCTGGTCTGGGAGGCATTTTAACTCCCACCGGACTGGGCACCGTGGTGCAGGAAGGCAAAGATATCATTGCTGTAGATGGCAAGCAGTTTATTCTGGAAAAAGCCATCTCCGGAGACTTTGCTCTGATTAAAGCCTGGAAAGCTGACAAAATGGGAAACCTGGTCTATCGCAAAACAGCGCGCAACAGCAATCCCATTATGGCTATGGCAGGCACCATCACTATTGCTGAAGTGGATGAGATTGTGGAAATCGGCGAGCTTGATCCTGAAAGCATCGTAACCCCCGGCGTCTTTGTCAATTACATCGTCAAAAAGGGAGAGTAGAAAATGGATAAGAGAGCAATGATTGGACACAGAATAGCCCTTGAACTCAAAGACGGCGATTACGTCAATCTGGGTATCGGACTGCCCACTGAAGTGGCAAACCACATTCCGGAAGGCGTGCACGTGATTTTTCAGACTGAAAACGGCATGCTGAGAGTAGGTCCCATGCCTGAATCCGGCAAGGAAGATCCCGATCTGATCAATGCCGGCGGCGGCTTGGTGACCGAACTGAGTGGTGCTTCCTACTTTGACAGCGCCACCAGTTTTGCCATCATTCGGGGCGGACATCTGGATATGACTGTCCTGGGCGCTCTGCAGGTTGACCAACAGGGTAATCTTGCCAATTGGATGATTCCCGGCAAACTGGTTCCAGGCATGGGCGGAGCGATGGATTTGGTCACTGGTGCCAAGAAAGTTATAGTAGCCACCGAGCACTGTGATAAGTATGGCAACTCCAAAATTCTCAAGCAATGCACCTTGCCCCTTACTGCCAAAGGCAAAGTCACCCTGATTGTGACTGACATGGCGGTTATGGAAGTCACGGAACAGGGTCTGCTGCTCAAGGAAATTGCCGAAGGCCTGACCGTTGACGAAGTGGTAAAAGCCACTGAAGCAGATCTGATCATCCCTGAGCAGGTCGGCGTGTTTTAAAAAAGTAATTAAGCTGCATATCTTGTAGCGTAGATATTTATCTGCTGTAAACGGGGATTTTCATCCCCGTTTTTTTATAAATCTAAAGCTGCTTTTGCAAGTAATTCCGCATTTATGCGGGTGGTTATTAGTGATATATCTCTATTCTCTTTGATTTAACTGCCTGAAGGCAGAACTACAGTTTAGTTTAATGCTTCAGCCATAGACCAGGCGCGGTAATATGTGACTTTCCGGTTGCTGACTGCCTGTGCCCGGGCACAGGAGCTCAGCAGGAGGCTGGCAGGAGATTGCCTGGTTTCAATTAGGGAAAAAGTATTGAAGACCAGTGATTAATCTATGATTACAAACTTGCCTGTCTTTTCAACCTGACCGGAAGTCAGCCGATAGAAATAACAACCGCTGCTTTGCCCTGAAACTAAGTCTGCTATATATATTTCTGCTCCATTATTCTGTATAGCAAAAGATGTAATAAGCTGACCCTTGAGGTTGTAAATACGAATTTTACCGGCGGTCAATTTATCAGATTCAAAAGTGATTCCACCATGACGAGAGGTGGGATTGGGAAAGACTTTGACGCTGAGCGGAGGGATAACTTCATCCTGCACAGCGGTGCCGGTCTGCCACAGTTTCATATCGGTGGGAGCCATACCGACACTGTATTCCTTCCAGTAAGTCAAGTCCGGATGCAGGATCCTGACCTTGCCAAAGGAGCCCCAATTCTGGTCCAGTAGTGCGACCT
>JAWOHU010000256.1:0-7756 GCA_046485025.1 Cloacimonadaceae bacterium (SeqCode)
TTCATCTTTTGATCCTAAAGATATTGATTTATTTTTGAAACCTTTTACTAATCCGTTTTCCGGCGTATGGCAGCCAGTTGTTCGGCAATCAAACCCAGCAGCAGAACGATAACAGACATCGTCAGCAGCATCCCTGACCCCACGCTGACTCCCTTTTCAGCCAAAATAAACCTGATACCCCAGAGAAAACCCGTCAGAAACAGAATAAACGCCACCGGGAAAAAAATCCGGAACGGATTGAACAGAGTTACGATATTAACGATCTCCATTATCGTCTGAAAAGCTGTTCTGATCCCTATCGTGCTTGTCCCCGCTATGCGCTGATTGATCTGGATCGGCTCCTCCAGAACCAGATGCCTGTTATACAGGAAAACCAGGCAGATAATATCGCTGAATGCCATTGAGTCGGGATACAGATGAAGATACCTTTTGCCCAGTTTTGTCCGGATGATTTTCATGCCCGAATTTATGTCATATACCGGGACATGCATCATAGCTTTCGCCAGTCCCCTGATGATCTTCTTTCCCAGTGATCTGAACCAGTTGCCCGGCAAACCCTTCCTGCTGCCGATCACCATGTCCGCATCTCTAGCAGTAATGATTTTATAGAGTTTGTCCAAGTCCTGCAGTTCGTGCTGTCCGTCAGCGTCAATAAAAACGGAATATTCTGTCTGACTCGCCATGATTCCGGATTTCAGAGCGCCGCCGTAACCCCTGTTCAGCTTGTGATTTATGATGCCGATTTTGTCCCTGTAGTTTTCCAGAACAGACTTGGTGTTGTCAGTGGAACCATCATTAACAAACACGAGATGCCAATCCCTCTGCTGACAAAATGCCGTCAGTTCCGGTAAAACCCGGGGAAGAGATTTCTCCTCGTTGTAACAGGGAACAATTACAGTAAGATTACTCATACAAACCTTTTTAAAACGTTATTCAAGTCTGGTCCGGATTCCAATCAATCCTTATATTTTTCTTTTTAAAATCAATCGTATTTGTCAATGTATTTTTGATAATCAATACATCGTAAGATTATGGAGGTGACAGTTTCCTCTTGACACTCTTTCCCTTTCTGTTAAAAGGATGTTTTCATAAAAGGAAGGAATAACACTATTATGATATCGGTGCTTATTGACTATAAATTAGACAGATACACACGGGAAATCAAATATACCTTTGACTTTATGTTCGAGACTTTGGGCTTGAGTCACAGGTTTATTACTGATACCGCTCATCTGCGTCAGCACGATATTCTGCTGCTTTACGGCTTGCTGGAGCCGACCCTGGAAGAACTGAAAACCCTCACGCAGCAATACATCATTATCTTTATCCCTTCCGACCCCAAACTGTATGAGCAGGGTGGATACACTCCCGACCAGCTCAGAAGGGTTTTGCGCGAAATCAAACTCTACACTCAGACGCCGGTGATAGCAGACCGGAAATTTGATTATCCGGCGGAAAATTATACAGAACTGGATATTCATGCCTGCAAGGTGAATTTTGACCTGGCCGGCAATATCTTTTATCATCTATCCAACCGTGAAGAACTGTGCGACACCACTCATGACCACAATGACTGTCTGCCTGATGCAGCCAGCGCTTTTTACAACTGGAAGGACAGTCCCTACATCGATAATTTTCTGTGGCTGCTGGATAACCTGATCAAGGATCAGTCCAAGGCTCAGGGTCAATACATCGTTCAGAAACATTACTGGCCCAAAGCTCAGGAGATGGCAGCTGCTTTGACCCACAGTGTGGACGACCTGCAGAAATGGGATTTCAACAGTATCATCTATTCGGTTCTGGATGACCTGGCGCTGTTTTTTACATTGCGCTGGCAGCATCTTTTCCGTAATTTCTGGAGCAAGCTGAAATACATCTTTACCAATTATGAAATGTATTGGAATTTCCAGGAATTTCTGGTTCCGGAAAAAGATCAGCATTTGCGTTCCACCTGGTTTATAGCGGCTGAGCACACTGCTGATATCGATTACGCTCTGGATGATGCAGACCTGCAGGATGAAATCAAATCCATTCTCAGGCAGGGCAATGAAATCGGACTGCTTTCCACGGAAGATAAACTCATCCGCGAGGAATACGTTACCCGCAAACAGATCATGCTGAGTCAGATCCGGAAAGACCAACTGGGCATCCGTCAGTTTGGCTACATACTCAATGAAAAAACGCGTGATATGCATCAAAAGCTATATCCTGCCTATGATTCCAGCCTTGCCTTCAAGGAAACTGCAGGCTTCAAGCACGGAATGATTTTTCCCTTCAAACCCTGGACCGTATCTCTGAAAAGCAACCACACTGAACTGCCGGTCTGCTTCAGAGACAAATTTCTGAAGCTCAACAGATACAGTTTTATGGGACTGGAAGATGCCAAACAGATGCTGAAGAAAACCTTTCAGGCAGTGCGTCGCAGACGGGGTCTGTTTACGGCTGATTTTACCGTTGCCAGCTATACCGATATCCCCTACTGCAGCAAACTTTATAAATATCTGCTGGCTCTGATCAAGGCGGAAACATCTTTCAATGCAACTTTATCTGAGATTTTCGACTGGTGGGAAAAAAGAAACAGGGTGACCATTGAGGAAAGCGAATTTGACTTCAGCCTGAACTTTCCTGATGCTCTGGAAAGCTTTGCCATTCAATATTTCGGACCTCACAGCATTGTTCAGATTGAGGGAGTGGAAGCACGCCAGGACGGGAAAAATATCTATTTCTCCAATCTTGAGCCCAACAGTGTGGCGATAATCAGGCTCGGCAAAGCTGAGCCAAAGATTTGATGAGGAATTATGACCAGACAACCAACCATCTGCATCATCTCCAACAGTCACAGCACCAATGATGTCCGGCTCTATCACAAACTGGCAAAAAGCCTGTGCAAAATAGCCACTGTCTATGTTCTGGGCGCCAAGGGAGTGGGCAGCATGATGGAATCCTACGTTGAGGAAAAAATCTCTCCGGAAGAAGAAACCGGCGTTGTAAAACCCACCCGTATCATAGTTTCCGGACTGACTGCGCATCTGAGACTGTTCAGCCTTTACCGACAGGCAAAAAAGCTCAAACCGGACCTGGTTATCTGCGTGGAGCCCCTCACTATGCTGGTCGGCTTGAGACTGAAGCGAAAAATCGGCTGCCAGCTTTGTTATGATGTGCATGAGTATTACACTTCCGCGCACGGAGAGAGATATTCCTTTCCTTTCAATTACCTGATTGGCGGGTTGTATTATGTGTTTGAACACACTCTGCAGGAAAAGATGGATCTCACCATAGCTGTAAACGATGATATCTACAGAATTTTCAACCTCAAGTCACTGACAGAAATCAAACAGGAAAAAGCCGCCGGCAAATCATTTGTGAATAAAATCCTGACTCCGCCTTCACACCTGGGACTGGTATTGCCAAACTTTCCCTCCAGTTCTATTTGGAAGGATGATTTGAAGTCCTGCGGAAGCAGCGGACTGCTTCCCAAGATTAATTTTGACATGATTTATCTGGGCGGACTGACAGAAGAAAGAGGCATTATCAAGCTGCTGCAGGTCATTAAAATCCTGCGTCAGAAACGCAGCCAGATTCGTGCTCTGTTTGTCGGACACTTCTATTCGGAAGCTTTCAAGAACAAGTTTTTCACCTATGTTATGGATAACAACCTCAATCCCAATATCTATTGGCGTGACACGGTTCCGCATGACAAGGTCTGCGCCGTGCTCAAGCAGGTCAAAATCGGGCTTTCGGTCCTGCATCCGGCTTATAAAAGATACAAGAAAGCCCTGCCCTTGAAGGTTTTGGAATATCTGTCAGTCGGCTTGCCCGTGGTGGCAAATGATTTTCCGCAAATCAGGGAAATCGTGGAAAAACACAATCTGGGCTATTGCGTTCCCTTCCATTCCAAAGACATTGCAGAAGCGGTGGAAAAGCTGCTGCTAATGAGTTCAGAAGAAAAAGCAGCGATGACACAAAGATGCCGCGACACTATCCAGAAACACTTTATGTGGACAACGGTGGAGCCTGCTCTGCTGGATGCAGTCAATTATGTGCTCCATCCGGAAGTGTAATTTCAGGTGCCGATGAGCGCGTCGAAACGTCTGCTGCTGTTTGCCTATTTTTATCCGCCCTTGGGTGGTCCGGCAGTGCAAAGACCCTGTAAAACAGTGAAATACCTCACCGCTCTGGGTTGGCAGGTGGACGTGATCACCATCAAAGATATTGTATATCACTCGCGGGATGAATCACTGCTAAGCGAATGCAGGCATCATAAAATCTTCCGCACCGCTTCACTGGACCCGATGTTCATGTTAAATAACCTGCAAAAACTGCTGCGCCTGAACACTGATAAACTTTATTTCCAGACCAAATCCACGCAAAAGAAAAACTTAAAAAAACTCTATCCCATTGATGATAAAATCGGCTGGCTGCCCTTTGCCATCCAAGCCGGGAAAAAAGCTCTGCTGACCAATCGCTATGATGCCATGATGGTGACCTGCGGACCATTTTCCTCTGCTCTGGCAGCCCGGCACATCGCCAAACTGGGTAAAATTCCTTTCATAATGGACTATCGCGACCACTGGACTCTCAACAACACGACTCAGCAGCACGGCGGATTTTTTTACAAATTGCTGCAGCGGGTGGAGCAGAGCTGTCTGCAATCGGCTACCCTGGTTCTGACTGCCACGGATTCTATGAAACAGGCTCTGACAAAGCATTTTGGACAGTATCTGGAAGCTAAAACAATGACCTTTTACAATGGCTGGGATGAAGCTGATTTTGTAAATATGTTACGTTCAAGACAACCTGACGGCATTTTCAGGATTGTCTATCCCGGCACTTTGTATGGCGACAGACCTCTTGCCTTTTTTCTGAGTGCGTTACAGCAGATTCATCAGGAAAATCCCGAAGCTGATTTTGAGTTCTGGCTGGTGGGTAATTTTTATGCCGAAACACATCAGGAAGTGGAAAACAGCGGCGTTGCCGACAAGGTAAAATTCATAGGCCAGCAGAGTCACCAAAAGGCGATTCAGATGATGCTGGATGCGGACATTCTGCTTTTAGTAATCGGTGATGCAAAACACGACTGGGTGGTGACAGGCAAGCTGTTTGAATATCTGCGCAGCCAAAGACCAATTCTGGCACTTGCCACTCAGCAGAGCGAAGCAGCCATGATTTTACGTGAAGCCGGTCATGAATCTATCTGTGATATAGACGACACTGCAGCTATCAAAGCTGCTCTGCAAAAGCTTTTTAGCTCTCTGCCTGTGTCTGTAGACCAGTTTATAATCCCATCCGGATATGAGCGCTTTTGTCAGGTCAGGAACTTGGCAGAGAGGCTTCAAGAGTTATGAGTTACGGGTTACGAGTCTTGACATATGTGTTGTAGCGTAGATATTTATCTGCTATATACGGGGATACTTATCCCCGTATCATAATGATTCAGAGTTATGAGTTACGGGTTACGAGTCTTGACATATGTGTTGTAGCGTAGATACTTATCTGCTGTATGCGGGGATTATAATCCCCGTATCAATAAACTCTAAATAACATGCCAGATACAACAAAATTAGTATACATCAGACATCTTCCCCATATTCAGAGTTCCATCAGACCACTGTTTATCACCTGGAGGTTAAAATTCACATTACCGCAGCAGATTATTGATGAAATGCGAAAAAAGAAACTGGATTTGAGCACCCAAATTCAGTCCCTCAGTCCTGATTATCAAAAACTCCAATCCTATGTAAGCGAATTCAAAAGATTTGCCTGGTATGACAATCAGCTTAACAAAATCAGCATCACATCACTAGATCTGACTGAGCTTCAGATATCTGTGATACTGAGGCAAGCACTGCTTTTTCATCACGGTCTCAGATATAATCTGCTGGCTTTCTGTATCATGCCAAACCACGTGCATGTAGTTATTCAACAGCTATTGCAGGAGGATGATAATCCATATCCTTTGTCCAAAATAACTCAATCCTGGAAACGGCAATCTTCAACTCAGATAAAAAAACTGCTTGATTTAAAAAGCAGTATCTGGCAACCTGAATCTTATGACCATGTGATCAGAAATGAGAAAGAACTGAGATATTATGTTGAATATGTCTTGGAGAATCCTGTCCAGGCTGGTTTTGTTAAGCATTGGCAGGATTGGGAGCAAAGTTGGGTAAATCCTGTTTTGTTGTAAAGAGATTTCGGGATAAATATCCCAAAATACAGCAGATGAATATCTACGCTACAAAAGAGCAAAAAGGATTTCGGGATAAATATCCTGAAATACAGCAGATGAATATCTACGCTACAAAGAAGGTATGTTGAAAAAGAGAATATTGCATATCCAGCTGCTGCCGCTGCTGTCGGGAGTTCAGAATGTGATGCTGCATTTGCTGCAGGGTCTTGACCCCGATGAATTTGAGATTTATGTGGCTTGTCAACCCGGCGGTCCGTTGGTGGAAGCAGTAAAAATACGGGGATATCATTATCTGCCCCTACCTCTGCTGAAGCATAAGATCTCACCTCTGGATGCGGTCATTCTGGGGCAGTTGTTTTTTCTTTGCAGAAAATACAGATTTGACATAGTTCACACTCATTCCTCCAAACCGGGTCTGCTGGGCAGAATTGCTGCCAGGCTGGCGGGCGTACCGCTCGTCATGCACACCGGACACGGCGCTCCCTTTCACTCTGTGATGCCAGAGGTTGAACAGAGATTTTATCTGGAACTGGAGCGACTTGGCGCTCTCTTCTGCCACAAAATGGTATTTGTAAACAACTACCATCGGGAGTTTTACCTGCAGCATAAGCTCATTTCTGCAGACAAAGCCCTCACCATCTACAACGCCCTGGAACCTGAACTGCAGACCGAAATCGAGCAACTTTGCAAACCCAAACGCAGCAGGAAGAAAATCATAACTATCGGTTCTCTGCTGCGCTTCTCTGCTGCCAAGAACATTGTGATGACAGTCAATGCGGCTATCAAAGTATGTCAGCAGCGCAGCGATGTGCAGTTCATTTTTGTTGGAGATGGAGAACTGCTGGAGCTGTGCAGAATGATGGTCAGAACCAATCAGCTGGAAGACAGGATACTGCTGCCCGGCTGGCAAAATGACACTGCAGTTCAGCTTTCCGGATTTGATGCCTTTCTGCATTATTCAAATTATGAAGGGCTGCCGGTCAGCATCATTGAAGCAATGTATGCAGGACTGCCTATAATTGGTTCTGACATTTCTCCCATAGCTGAACTGGTTGATGAGACTAGCGGTTGGCTCATAAAACCCGGTCAGTTGGACCTTTTGGTTGCCGAACTGCACAAAATCATTGACGCCAGAGATTGTTACAAAGAAAAGGGTGAGGCAGGCAGAAAAAAAATCAGGGAGCTGTGTTCCTATGAAAACTTCCTTTCAGGTTACCTGTCACTCTACAGGAATGGGCAGGAATGAATAGTCAGTTGATTTGGCAGTTTATCGCCATCTTTGCGGCAGCCTATCTGGGAACCAGACTGCTCACGCCTCTGAACATCAGATTTTCCCAAAAAGCCGGAATTCTCGCCAATCCCAATGAGCGCAGCATTCACACAGAACCCATCCCGACCGCCGGAGGACTGAGTTTCGGACTTGTCATCATCCTGCTGCAGTTTATTCTGGGTTTGCTGTTTCTGAACAGCGGGTTTGGCATCAGTCTGATCAAATTGGGCGGTATCAGTTTATTACTACTGGCTTTGGGACTGTTTGACGATAAATACAAATGCCGGGTGCGCTACAAG
>JAWOHU010000263.1:0-16636 GCA_046485025.1 Cloacimonadaceae bacterium (SeqCode)
TTGCCATAGAGGAGGAACCATTTGATTCCAGAATATCTGACACGATTCTGATGGTGTATGGAAAGACTTCATTATCGGGGACAACTGCTTTGAGAGCGCGTTCAGCCAGATTGCCATGTCCCAGTTCGCGGCGTCCGGGAGGTCCCATTCTGCCGGCTTCTCCCACGCTGAAAGGCGGGAAATTATAATGCAGATAGAAGGTCTTTTTATATTCAATTTCCAATCCGTCAATGACCTGCTCATCGCTGCCGCCACCGAGTGTGATGGTTCCCAGGGATTGAGTTTCACCTCTGGTGAAGAGGGCTGAGCCGTGCACGATGGGCAGGACGTCGATTTCACAGGTGATATCACGAATTTCGTCAAGCTGTCTGCCATCAACTCTGTGATGCTTTTTAAGAATTGATTCACGCACGAAACGTTTTAGCAGTTCTTCAAAAGCTTCCTTGTAATAGTTTTCTTTTTCGGCAAAAGCTTCGCCATCAGCTTCGGCATATTTTGCCAGCATGTCGGCTTCCGCATTATCAAAGGCGTCCTGACGTTCCTGTTTACCGAGAATGACGGCTGCTTCAGAAATCAGCTGTCCGTAATCAGCTTCCATTTTGGACATGATTTCAGCCGGAATGAGGTCGAGCGTGATTTCCACTTTCGGTTTGCCGATTTCGGAGATAAATTCCTGCTGCAGAGCAACCAGTTTCTTGATTTCCTCATGCCCCGTATAGACTGCATCGAGCATTATTTGTTCGGAAAGTTCAGACGCGGCGGATTCAATCATGACAATGGAATTGGCACTGCCGGCAACATTCAGATTGAGTTTACTTTTTTCACTCAAATCATTGATAGTGGGATTCACAATAATCTGTTCATCAACGTAGCCGACAGAAACTCCTGCAATCGGACCCTTGAAGGGAATGTCCGAAATACTGAGGGCCAATGAAGCGCCAAAAACACCCAGCACGTTGGGGTCGGTTTCACCATCATAGGAAAGGATGTTGAGGACCACATGCACCGCGTTTCTGAATCCGTCCGGAAACAGAGGACGAATGGAACGGTCTATCTGGCGCGCATTTAGCGTGGCGTCAGTGGTGGGTTTGGCTTCCCGTTTGAAAAAGCCGCCGGGAATTTTTCCGGAAGCATACATTTTTTCGATATAATCCACGGTCAGCGGAAAGAAATCCGTCCCGACTGTTGCTACTTTTGCCATGGTGGCAGTAGCCAGAATCGTGGTCTGACCATACTTGATAAAGATTGAGCCGTTGGCTTGCTTAGCCATTTTTCCCGTTTCCACCAGCAGGGGTCGTCCGCAGAAATCAAGGGTTTTGCGGGTAATATTGAAGTTGTGCATATTATTCTCCATGCATTTTGTAGGGAGAACAAGCAATAGGATGAATGAAAGAGGGCGCTTTCACTCGTCGTATTGCTCCGTTCTCCCGGTGTTGGTTTAGTTTGTCTTTCCGCTTTCAGGCGGTGTGTTTTTCAATCACAATCCCATTCTTAGAGAGTGATTCATCAATTATTTCACAATTCTACTGTTTCTTGTTCAGCTCTTTAAACCACGCGGCATCCTCGCGGGCTCAGCCCGGGTGGACCCCGCGTGGATTAAGGAGTTCGTTTATGCAAAAGGCAAAAGCCCACTAATTATTTGACTACAAAGAACTAATTTAACAAATAAAAGAGGGGATAATCGCTTATCCCCTCAAGACGGCTAAAGTTTATTTTCTGATACCAAGAGCCTTGATGATGGTGCGGTACCGATTGATGTCTTTCTGTGTAAGATAGTCAAGCAAACGGCGACGCTGTCCGATCAGTTTCAGCAGTCCGCGACGGGTGGAAAAGTCCTTAGGATGAGCTTTAAGGTGTTCTGTGATATCCTTAATTCTCTGCGTAATAAGGGCAATCTGCACCTCGGCGGAGCCGGAATCTGACTCATGGAGTTTAAACTCTGCCATGATAGCCTGTTTAGCCTCAGGGTTCAACGCCATTTTGTTCTCCTTGTATATTTTGAGGTCATAATTTCCAAAGCCATTATTTTGTAAAGGAATATGTAAAAAAATAAAATCGCCGACGGGGGGAACGTCGGCGATTATGAACCGGCTAGGGGAGCCGGTTTTTTATCAGACTACTATTGTAGTGAGTCTTTTTTTTTAATCCAGAGCTTTGAGGAAAGAGGGAATGTCTGTTTTCACAGAAGACAAGGGAACAGGTTCCTCTTTCCTGGTTTCAGATGGAACTTCGGTCTTGGCAGGCTGAGTATATTTCAGTCTGTCCAGAATTTCCTTGATGTCCGGTCCGGCTTCTTCAATGGTCTTGGGTTTGATGTTTGTAAAAGCCAGAATCTGCTCTTCCGAACAGGACAAACCGGTGGCAATAATAGTGACGGAAATGCTGCCATTCATACTTTCGTCAAATATAAGACCCATAATGATATTGGCAGCAGAGCCGGTTTCGCTGATGACGACCTGCGAAACTTCATCCAGTTCAGACATTTTCATATCCGAACCGGCAGTGATATTAATCAAAAGTGCCTGACAACCCTGCAAATTTACATCAGACAACAGAGGATTGTGCAGAGCTTCCCGGGCAGCGTGAATTGCGCGTCCTTCACCTTCAGCAGTACCGGTTCCCATCAGGGCATAGCCCATATTTTGCATCACGGTGCGCACATCGGCAAAGTCAACATTGATGTAGCCGCTGAGATTGATAATGTCAGACACAGCTTTAGCAGCTTCATACAGAACGTTATCTGCCTTGTGGAAAGCGCTGATGATGCCCATGTCGGAAAAAATCTCTTTCAGTTTTTCATTGGGAATCACTATCATAGTGTCCACGTGCTCAGACAGGTTTTTAATGCCTTCTTCTGCATTCTGCTTGCGCCTGAGCCCTTCCGAATCAAAGGGACGGCTAACAATGCCCAGAGTCAAAATGCCCAGTTCACGTGCTAATTTTGCGATTACCGGCGCTCCTCCGGTTCCGGTGCCGCCACCCATTCCGGCAGCGATAAACACCATGTCAGCCCCTTCCATATGAGAGCTGAGATCTTCCTTGGATTCTTCCGCCGCCTGGCGTCCCAATTCAGGATTGGCGCCGGTTCCCAGGCCCTTGGTGGATTTCTTGCCAATCTGCAGTTTCAGCTTGGCTTTGGATTTCTGCAAATCCATCATGTCAGTATTGGCAGCAATGAATTCCACCCCGCTGAGATTGTTGTCAATCATGGTATTGATGGCATTGCCACCCGCACCGCCTATTCCGATAATCTTGATAACCGAGCCGATTTGTGTAGGCTTTTCATCAAATTCAATCATGGTTTCCCCCTATCAAATATAATCTTTTATGTAGTTATAAAATTTACTGAGAAAATTGACTTTGCCGATTTTCAGTTTCGGTATAAAAGAAGACTTTGTATCTTTATTCTGGTCCATTCCGTAATACACAAGACCAATAGCAGTGGCATAAGAAGGGTCTTCCAGACGTGAAATAGCGCCACTGAGCCTGGAAAGGTCAGGATATCCAATTTTGACAGGCAGATTGAACATCTCGGAAGTAAAACTGTCAATCTCTTTCAGCTTGGCAGTTCCGCCCGTCAGAATCACTCCGGCAGTGATCAGTTCCAGCGGATAGGCTGATTTGATAAACTGATAATTGGATTCCATAAATTCACTCAGCCGGCTCTGGATAATCATACTTATATGTGAAAGTTTGTAGCTGGAAGAAGAACGTCCGCTGATGCCTTCTACAGCAATCTCCTGAGTGGATTCCAGACCTTCTGTCAAGGCAGAACCATACTCAATTTTCACGTTTTCAGCATGCGTCACTGTTGTTCTGAGACCGATAGCCAAATCACGGGTAATATTGTTGCCAGCCATGGGCGTAACTGCTGTCTGAATCAGATTGCCTTTGTTGTAAAAAGCAATATCGCAGCAACCACCGCCAATATCAATGAGAACTGAACCCAGCCTTTTTTCATCATCGCTAAGAGTAGCCATTCCCGCTGCAATATGGCTCAGGACAATATTCTGCGGATCAACATCATAACCGGCTACTTCCACGCATTTCAGCAGGTTGCGTATGGAGGTGATGTCTGCCAGGATGAGCAGCACATGCGAGGTGAGATGAAACCCAGTCATGTTAACAGGATTGTAAATCTCCTTCTGATCATCTATATCAAAATACTGGGGCAGACCGTGCAGAATCTGCAAGCGCTCAAATCCTTTCTGAACTTTAACGCTGTTTTTAGCATCATTTATAACTTGAGTTATATGGTCCTGAGTAATCTCAGATGGTAGGTTGGATAGAGGTCCGGAAATGGAAATTCTGCCCATAACACTATGGCTGCTGATATGCTCGCCGGTGATATTAATATAAATATTTTCAGCGCTGCAGCCTGCTGCTTCTTCCGCCTGTTTAACAGCAATTTTGATGCAGTTCGCTACAGCCTGGATATCTTTGACCAGACCTTTGTCCATGCCTTCCGAGGGGATTTCGCCAATCCCCTTTATTTCAATTCTGCCTTCGCTGTTAAGCTGAGATATCAGAACCCTGATAAATGATGAACCGATATCAAGAGCAGTTATTATTGAAGCTCTCATTGAACCTCCGAACGGACAACCACCTGGTCTTTGAAACGCAGGTCGATAAAATTCTTTCGGTTTATGTTGCCGTTTTCCTGTACAAATTGATAGCGCCTGAGCTGATCTTTGAGATTATCTGTTCCGAGCAAAATCCCAGAACCATGCTTAGCATCAATGATGACGATGTGTTTGTTGTGCTCATAATACTCAGAAATCGAACTCAGAAAATCGGGTTTTTCTGCAATGATCTGTTTCTGTAAATCAATAACCCGCTGGACCAGAGGATCTTTTACAAACGTGCCGGCGTGCAAATGATTGCTGTGAAATTTCGTATGCACAATAGGCAAATCTTCTTTTGAAGGCGAAACTGCATACTCCATAACCATGCCATGCTCATCTATCGGAAACAAATTGCCTTCAGCACTTTTGATATAGAGAAAACCCTTGCGCTCTGTCACTTTGATTTTAAGGGTGGACGGGTACTGCCGCACCATCCTGACCTTCTCGATGCGCTTGATTTTCATCAGTTGCTCTGATATGTCCTGAGCAGAGATTTCCAGCAAATTAACTCCAATATATTCATTTAAGAGGTCCAGCAAAGTGGTCGTTGAGACATTTTCATTACCGCTGATGCCTATGTCTTTGAGATTCAGCCAGGATGCTTTCCTGAGCTGGTGATAACCAAAGACAGAACCGGAGAACAGCACAATTAAAATCAGAATGAAGAAAAACACGAATCTGCTGTTTCCTCTTCTTTTACGGGTCTTGTTCGGCATCGATGATATTTCATTCATATTAAATAACTTACAACCTTAATTAAGTAAAATGCTTTTTGACACATTATTTCGTAATGTACTATCTTTTTATCAGTTAGTGATATTGTCAATCTCTTTTTTTCCGCTTCAGCTTTTTAATAATCTCTTCACCATACTGCCAGATGTTTCCAGCGCCCATGGTAATCAATATATCGTCTTTTTTAATGGTCTTCAAAGCGGTTTTTACAATCTGTTCATTATCATCGAGACAGATAACATTGTGGTGCCCGCTTTGAATTGCTGCGTCAGCAATCAGTTTGGAAGTAATGCCAGGAATGGCTTGCTCCCGGGCAGGATAGATAGGTGCCAGAATCAACACATCACAGGAAAAAAAAGCTTTCCCGAACTGCTGATAGAAATCTCTGGTCCTGGAAAACAGATGCGGCTGGAAGATAACAACAATCCTACGTTGCGTGCTGTCCCTGAATCCATCCAGCGTGGCGGCAATTTCAGTCGGGTGATGAGCATAATCATCAAATATCGTAATGCCTTTTATTTCAGCCTTTAGTTCAAACCTTCTATAGACTCCCTTGTATTCAGACAATCCCTTCTGAATTGATGAAAAAGGCAGATCAAGTTCAAGACCCATGGCCACAGCTAAAAGCGAATTCAGGATATTGTGTTTACCAGTTACATGCATTTTAATTTTGCCCAGGCGATAGCCTTTGTAAAGAGCGTCATACTCAGCCTGAAAGCCTTTCATCTTAATATTGATGGCCTGCACATCAGCCTGTCTGGAAGTCCCGTAAGTAACTACTTTTTTATTGATCAAAGGCAGAATTTCCTGCACTCCGGGATCATGCAGACAGGCAATCACACAACCGAAAAACGGCACTTTATTGGCATATTCCACAAAGGCAGATTTAATATTATCAAAGTTAGTGTAGCAGTCCAGATGATCAATATCAATGTTTGTTATTCCTGCAATGATAGGAGTTAAACTTAAGAAGGAATGATCATATTCGTCTGCTTCCACGACGATGTATTTTCCTGAGCCCATCACATTATTGGAGCCAAAATTCTTCACTTTACCACCAACAATAATGGTAGGTTCCAGTCCTGCAGTTTCCAGAACCATTCCTGCCATGGAAGTTGTTGTGGTTTTGCCATGAGTTCCTGCAATTCCTATGCTGTAACTCATGCGGGTAATTTCAGCCAACATCTCAGCTCGGCGGATGACAGGAATTTTCTGCGCTTTGGCAGCTTTGATCTCAGGATTGTCATCCTTGACTGCAGAAGATTTTACCACCACATCCATATCCTTGATCAGCTTGGGATCATGTCCCTCGCTAATCTGGATACCGATTTTTTCAAGATGCTTGGTCAGCTCGCTTTTCTTTAAATCAGATCCGGAGATCTCCAGACCCTGATTATGTAAGAACTCTGCAATTCCTGACATACCAATACCGCCAATTCCGACAAAGTGTATCTTTCGGGTTTTTCCTAACATGCTATCTCCTGATGCAGATTAACTTCTCTGGAAATTATTTCTGCAATTAATTGCGTGGCATTATTCCCTGGCATAGCAGAAAAGCTGGTTTTGAATTCCTGATATTTAGAACTCAGCTTTTGAATTGATTCCATAAGTGTTTTTGGAGTCAAATCACTTTGTTCCAACACCAAGCCCAGCCCCTTCTCTGCTTGTGCTACAGCATTTATGTATTGATGATTTTCTGCAGCCGATGGCAAAGGTATAAAAACAGCGGGTAATGCATGTTCCTGCAGTTCTGCTATAGAAAGCGCTCCTGCCCTGGAAATGGCAAAATCCGCCAACTGATAATACTCACTCATTTTATCCGTGAAATCAAAACAATGAACTCCTTTGACACCAGCAAACTTATCATGGATTCTGGGATAATAGTTTTTCCCGGTTTGCCAGATAAGTTCTATATTTTGAGACAGCAGTTCTTTCACGCATTCGCTGACAACTTTATTGATGATAACTGAGCCCTGACTACCGCCTATTATAAACAGTTTGCGGCTATCAGGTCTTAGATTGTAACTGCTCCAATCGACAGAATTCAAGTCGAGATTTGAATACTTGAGAATAGGATTTCCTGTCATAATGCAGTTAGCTTTTTGCAGGTAGTTCCTTGCTCTCTCAGAGGCTATAAAAATGTGCTGTGTATAATGGGATAACACTCTTGTAGTGAGCCCCGGATAGCTGTTGCCATCCTGAAAATAAAGTCTTCTTCTCAAGATGATACTTGCTACTGCCACGGGACCTGAGACAAATCCGCCTGTGCATAATACAGCATCCGGTTTCACTTTTATTATGTATTTCACAGATTTGGCAATACTTGACATAAACAGGAAGGGAAACTTGAGATGTGCCAAGGTCAGCCTACGATACAGTTTTTGCACATTTATGGGCAGAAAATCAAATCCGTATTTGCTGACCAAAGTTTCTTCCATGCGATTTCTGTTTCCCACAAAATGAACTTGCCACCCTTGTGCAGCCAGTTCCAAAGCTACTGCAATGGCAGGAATGATGTGTCCACCTGTTCCGCCGGCACCAATCAGCAGTCTCAAATCAATTTCCTCTTTGCACTAATACTAAGAATCGCACCTATGGATATTGAGTCGATTAACAGTGCAGTTCCGCCGTAACTTATAAATGGAAGCGTATTTCCAGTCGAGGGCAAAATCGACATAGACACTCCCACGTTGACCAGAACATTGAAGAAGATATTCAAGCTTAGTCCCATAGCCACTAACCGCAGATAAAAATCTGTCTGTTTATATGCCATCAGCATGGTTTTTATGAACAAGAGACAATGCAATCCAAAGACAACAATTGCACCCAGGAAGCCAAACTGCTCACCCACCACTGTAAAAACATAATCCGTTCTGGCTTCGGGAAGATAATAATGCTTGGCTCTTCCTCTGTCTGCTCCAGTGCCGAACAGCTTTCCACTCGTCAGTGCCGTCAGACTTTCTTTGACCTGATATTCTTTTGACTTTTCAATTTTTATATTATCATCACGGATCAGCAGACAGTATTTTTTGAAAATATCGAGTCTTTCACTTCTGAAACTAGCCCCCATTTTGATTATGGCGAATGCGCCAATGATAGTTACAAGTAATAAAATCCCTACAATTCTGAATTTCAATCCACCCAAAAACAACAAACAAACCAAAGAAGCTGCACTGATAACCAATGCACTAAAATGCTGTCCCGCCATAATCAAGGCATAGATACTTCCTGCAATCACAAGTAAGGGCAGAAAGTGTTTTATAAAATCGACAACCCCGGATTTTGACAATTCTTCTCTTTTTTTATCTATGATATTGGCAACATAAAAAATCAATGCCACACGGGCTAAATAGCTGGGCTGGAAATTAACAATTCCAAAATTGATTCCTCTCACAGCACCTTTTATGCTTGTACCTCTCCACAATACCAAAGCTAGCAAAACTATTGTGAGCACAATAAGTGCCATATTCCAGCGCCTGAGTTTATCCAGATTAATATAAAACAAGGTAAATAGCGCCAAAACCAGTGAGACCAAGGCAAAAGCAAATTGCTTATAAAAAAATACCATAGAATTCCTGACAGAATTGATATCTAACTGAATTAATAATCCAATTACAATCAGACTCAGAAAAGCATACAGAATGGTCTTATCATAATCTGTCACAAATATTTTGTTGTTACTTCTTTTCATACTCGTCAACCAACTTCTTTACTATATTGATAAAAGTATCGCCCCTATGTTCAAAATTTCTGAATTTATCATAACTGGCACAGGCAGGCGACAAAACTATTACATCGCCCTTGCTTGACTCCTGAAAAGCTGATCTGACACAATCTTCAAAATCAGCAACCATGGAAACAGGAAGCTGACCTTCCCATGCATTTCTCATCTTATCTGACGTATCTCCTGTGACATAGACTTTTTTAGCTCTCTGTTTGAGCAGATTGGTCAGAACTGAGAAATCCTCACCTTTATCAGAACCGCCCATAATAACGCGGATGGGCTGCTCAAAAGACAACAGAGCATATTTCACAGAATCAGTATTAGTGGCTTTGGAATCATTGTAAAATGCTACTCCTTTGACTGTCGCGACGTATTGGAGCCTGTGTTTGAGGGGAGTAAAACTCTTCAGTCCTCTGATGATTTCATCATCAGGAATCAAAGCACATCTGCAAGCTAGCACAGCAGACATTGCATTTGCCCGGTGATGCGGACCTTTTATTTGCAGTGAGTCAATCGGGCATTCGAGATTATCTCTGAAATTCATTTTTCTGTCAGACGTCCAAGCTTCCAATTCTGCTATCTGATTCACAAATCCATCGAGAGAAAAATAGTGTGTTTTAGAATTCACAAGATTAGTATGCCCGCGTATGACTTCATCATCCAGATTCAGGACAGCATGATCATTCTGTTGCTGATTCCTGAAGATGTTGAACTTAGAGAGAGCATAGTCTTCAAAACTGTCATACCTGTTCAGATGATCGGGAGTGATATTAAGAAGCAAGGCTACATCAGGTCGGAAAGAATCTATCAGATCAAGCTGGAAACTACTCACCTCCAGCACAATGAAATCTATGCCTTTTTGCTCAATCGGAAAACCGCAGAATGCATCTCCGATGTTGCCTGCCAGAATACATTTTTTACCGCTCAGACTGATGATATGAGCAATCAGACTGGCTGTAGTACTTTTTCCATTCGAACCTGTTACAGCAATGACTTTGCTGTCATCGGCTTTAACCTGAAAGCCAAATTCCAGTTCGCTGATCATTTTAATTTTATGACCTTGTCCCTGCTTGATAATGGGTATGGTTAAGGGGATTCCGGGACTGACAATCCACTCATCACAGCCCAGCAGCTTATCACTGTGACGACCAAATTCACACTCAAAATCTGCTTTTAACTTTATGGCATCGGGTATTTCTGACTCTGGTTTCATATCACTCAGAAAGCACTTCCCACCCATGCTTTTGATTTTGTAGGCTGCCGCGATTCCGCTTCTGGCAAGTCCTAAAATCCCGTATTTTTTATTCTGCTCAAACACTTTTCATTCTCAGCGCAATTTGATTGTACTCAAGCCCACTGCTACCAGCATTATAGCAATAATCCAGAATCTGATGACGATTTTGGATTCGTGCAATCCCTTCAGTTCATAGTGATGATGGATGGGAGCACAGAGAAAGACTCTTTTCCCGAATCCGAATTTCCTCTTGGTATATTTAAAGTAATAGCGCTGCGTCATCACAGACAAGGCTTCAACCACAAACAACAGAGCCACGATGAAAAAGAATAACTGCTCTCTCAACATAATGGCAAGGACTGCCAAAATCCCGCCCAGAGCCAAGGATCCCGTGTCTCCCATAAAAACCTGAGCAGGATATGAATTGTACCAAAGAAAACCTATCAGAGTCCCGATCAAAGCAGCGATAAAAACTATCAGTTCACCGGCTTCATAGATGTATTCAAGATTCAGGTAACCAGCTATGACAAAGTTGCCTTTCAGATAGGACATTATGCCCAGTCCCAGAGCGGAAAAGATGATTATGCCTGAAGCCAGACCATCCAGTCCGTCTGTCAGATTAACTGCATTGGAGGTTCCGACAATCATCAAAAGCACAATGGGAAAGAAGAACCAGCCCAACTGGATAAATGTCTCCTTCAGAAATGGAATCTGCATTGTGGTCACGATATTGCGGTTGGGACTGCTGTAATAAATCGCCAGTGATAGAATGACTGCCAAGCTTACCTGCCCCAATAATTTGTACCTCGGGATCAGACCTTTCTTTGATTTTACAAAGTTCTTCAGATAATCATCCAAAAATCCGAAAACCCCCAGCCAGACTGTGGTCAGATACATGATCAGAATGAAGCTATTGGTCAGATTGTTCCAGAGCAGAGAGGATATCATCAGTCCGAATAAAATTATCAGACCGCCCATCGTAGGTGTGCCCTGCTTGATTCTATGTTTTTCGGGAACGTCCTCATCAATTGTTTCCACAGCGCTGTGAGCTCTCAGACTCCTGATAATTGAGGGTCCGATTAAAAGCGAAAATAATAAAGCCGTAACAAAGGCTGCAATTGACCTGAAAGTTACGTATCTGAACACATTGAAGATGATGTTGTATTGTGCCAAGGGGACAAAGATATGATATAACATTTTAGCTCCTTATTCCCTTATCTGATTTCTTTGCAATTGATTACTGATTTCATGAATAACCTCATCAACCACTTTCTCTAGATGCAGCCCATGTGATGCCTTAATTATCAAGACAGCTTCGCCACCGGTTGAAGCCAAAATAGGCTGAATCTGGCGTACATCTATTGTTGAATAATGCTTAGTGTATTCGGGGCGATGTGCAGAGGGAGAGTCAGATTTTGAATGATAGAGTTTGGAAAGTGTGCCAATAGTTATTAGCGCTTTGTAGTTCATGCCGGCAAGCAATTTTCCAATTTCTTGATGATATTTTTCTGCCTGAGTGCCGAGTTCGAGCATATCACCCAAGATAGCTATATGCGGTTTTTCAGGTTCACAGGAATGCCAAAACTCAATTGCAGACTTCATTGATACCGGATTGGCATTATAACAGTCATTAATTATAGTATAGCTGCCCAGTCTGAATGTTTCCATTCTATTTGCCAGTGCTACTTGCTTACCAAGACCTTGCTGAATTTGTTCAGCGCTCAAACCTGATTCCAGTGCAGCAGCAATGGCAAAAGCAATATTGATAACAAAATATGGAACCTGCTGTTTTACATTCCATTCATAATCATTCAGCATAAAAGTCAGGTAGTCTGCTTTTTGTATGAGTTCGTGAACATGATAAACGCACTCAGAGGAGAACCCGACGCTTTTGCCAATATCTTTGAACTCATCGAAACGTTTGTCGTCTCCGGGATAAATTATTGTTTTTGCACCTGTTCTAAACAATTCAGTTTTTTCTTTGTAAACGCCAGCTTCGTCACCTAAAAACTCCAGATGTGAAGGTCCGATATTAGTTATCATAGCCATGTCGGGAAAACATATCTCAGTAAGGGTTTTAATCTCGCCGAAGTGATTGGTGCCCAGTTCAAAAATGGCAGTTTGATCTTCCGGACTTAATCTGAAAATCGTTTTACAGAGTCCAATAATATTGTTTTCATTGGCTAGTGTCTTCAGAGTTTTGCCTTGTTCAGCAAAGATGTTTGCCAGAAACTCTTTGGTAGTGGTCTTCCCTGTGCTGCCGGTGAGAGCAATCTTATGAACAGAAAACATCTGCAGATATTTTTTTGCCAGGATTCCAAGTGCTTTTTGCGTATCTGATACTGAAACTGTTCTTGTTTTATAACTGGAATCCGCAGAAACTATTGCAGCGTTGGATTGGTCTGTCAGCACGCTGTCCACATAGTTCATCCCATCAAAGTTCTCGCCCTTGAGTGCAAAAAATAGGGAACCTGATTTGATACTTCGCGAATCTGTTGAAACAAAACGGAAACTCTGCTCCTGATTTTCCAATCCATCAAATGAAGATTTATAAAGCAGTTCAAGCAGCACTAAATCTATTGGGAGAGCCAGTTCACCCTGTGTAACTTTCTCCGTGTTCTTCAGCAGTTCTGATGCTGTCTGAACATCATCAAAAGGATGCCTGACGCCATTAATTTCCTGATAGCTCTCGTGACCCTTACCTGCCAACAGAACGATGTCACCTGCCTGAGCAATTCTCAGAGCTGCATTGATGGCAGTTTTGCGGTTTCTAATAATCCACCAGGGTTGCCAGATCTCATTATCGCCAATAATATCTCTGATTATCTCATTCGGATTTTCCGTTCTGGGATTATCGTCTGTAATGATCACAGCATCAGAGTATTGCATAACTGATTTAAGCATCTGGGGACGCTTGCCTTTATCTCTGTCCCCGCCAGCTCCAAACACTGTAATTATCCTTTTATGCGGAAGTTTTTGCAGGGTCTCAAGCACGTTTTTCAGTGCATCAGGAGTGTGAGCGTAATCAACATAAATGCCCAGATTTTTGTGGTTGCGAACTTGTTCAAGTCTTCCTCTGACAGGTTTAAGTGCAGATGCAATTTTCTGCAATTCTTCCGTTTTTATGTCAGGAAACAGCTCTGATACTGCCGCTATAGTCATCGCAGTATTCAGCATATTGAAATGTCCGCTTAGCTTCGAATGAAGCTCCACGGCATAACTTCCCTGCTTGGTCAAACTAAAACTGCAGCCTTCTGTGTCACAGAAAGATTGTGATATTGTATAATCTCCCTGCTGTTCAGATATGGTTTTGAGTCTGAACTTGCCGGCTGCCTGAATTCTTTCAACAATAACTCTGCCTTGCCCATCATCAATATTAATCAGGCTGAGACCATTATTCTGCATTACATATTCAAACAGAAGATACTTGCTTTCGAAATAGTCCTGCATGTTTTTATGAAAATCCAGATGGTCACGCGATAGATTTGTAAACATTGCCAGATCAAATGCCAAACCATACACTCTGTCCAAAGCCAGAGCATGAGAGGAAACTTCCATCACCACATATTGACAACCGGCTTGCACCATCTGATCAAAGATGCCATTCAATTCCAAAATATCGGGAGTGGTATTATTGGTTGGAATTATCTCATCATCAATTTTATATCCCAGTGTCCCAATCCAGCCTGTCTTTTTTCCAAGCTTAGTCAGAGCCTGCCATAAAAGCAGACTGGTGGTCGTTTTGCCATTGGTTCCGGTAATTCCGATCAGAGTAAATTTTGAAGTGGGGTTGTCATAATAATGCTTTGCCAGAAGGGCTGCTGCTTTTCGGCTGTTGGAAACCCTAATACATGCATAGCTATCTTTGAATTCATCTTCCTGAATTATCAGACTTGCCTGCTTGGCTCTTGCTTGATTTATAAATGTATGCCCATCTGATTCAAATCCTCTGATGCAGACAAAAATATCATCTTCATTAATCAGCCTGGAATCAGTTACGGGTTTACTTGCTAAAATGCTGTCTTCGGTGATGGCTTGATCAGCCACCCAAAGGTGATGGCATTTTAATATAGCAATAAAACCCGCGACTGTTAGCATGGTATAGTTTACCTTTTTTTGTATTTATTTTGTCGTGTCTGATAAAATTCTACATGGTGGCGGAAACTGTGCATGTCGATCCCGGCGTAATTTTGGTGCCTGCAATAATTGACTGACTGTGCACAGTCCCGATTCCATTGATTTTCAGTTTTATGTTATTGTGCGCAGAGACCTGTTGCGCTTTTCTTAGTGTCATTCCAACCAGATTGGGCATTAATCCTGTTTTGATTTTGTTTTCCTCATTATTGGGTTTTCCCGTAACAAGACTGATTGGATGTGTCTTGTCCAGCGACACATTAGGCTTGGGAAACTGGTCTGTGATTATAGTTGAATCTTCATGAAGCTCTAATTTATAGGTAAGTCCATTCTGTCGCAGCAGCCTTTCTGCTTCGGAAATCCTCATTCCTATCAGATTCGGACTCAGAATGGTATTCTGAATCATCTGCTTATTGTTTGGCAGAATAGTGCAATTAGGCAGGAACAGAATCTTCTCCACAATCCTCTGAAAGGTCGGCGCTGCACACAAACCACCATAACGCACATCAAAATCTGGCTCATCATAGACGACCACAAGCACCATCTGAGGATTTTCCACTGGAAAGAAGCCTGCGAAATTGCCTGTGTATTTGCCTGAGGCGTATCCGGGCTGTCCTTCGGTTTTTTTAACTGCAGTTCCGGTCTTGCCTGCCATCGTCACGTAATTCAATTTAATATGTTTGGCAGTTCCTTCTTCAACCACAGCCTGCAGATATGACTTCATTGTATCGGCAGCAGCTTTGGATACTACCTTGCGTACTATTTTCGGCTCAAACTTCTCAATCACCTTGCCTGTCTCATCAGTATAAGAATTCACAATATATGGTGTTACATAGTTACCGCCGTTGGCAATAACCGCATAGGCTGCTGCCAGTTGTACTGCAGTTGTTGATATAGCATAACCAAAAGTTATAGAGTGCAGAGAATAACCATCCCAGTTTTCTAGTTTATGAAAAATACCGCTGGATTCGCCAAACAGATTCATCCCTGTTTTCTGACCAAAGCCCAATTGAATCAGCTTATCATAAAGACGTTTCTTACCTACTCTGTCTCCAATTTCAGTTATGCCCACATTACTTGAAAAGGCAATGATTTCTCTGGCAGAAACAGTTCCATAATCATGCGTATCCCGGATTGTTCTTCTGCCAATTCTTCTGGTACCGCTCGAAAAGCTCTCTTTGGGCTTGATGAGGTTGTGATCAAGCGCTATAAGAGCTGTAAAAGGCTTCATTGTGGAGCCCGGCTCAAATAAAAAACTGACCGGAATGTTTGATTTGACTCTCACAATCCCCAGATCTTCATGATAATCGTCAGCCGAAACTCCTGCCATAGCATAGATTCGTCCTGTATTAACATCCATCAGAACTGCGGTGGCATTTTTGGCTCCGAATTGATGTATACCTTCTGCCAGAGATTCTTCCACCACATTCTGCATGGCAGAATCAATTGTCAATCTCACATTCATTCCATTTACAGGTTTCTTTTCCTGCAGATTGGGATAGGGAATTCTTTCGTTGGCGGCATTAAACATCACTTCACGCCAACCGTATTGTCCTGCCAGTTCGTTGTCATAAGTGGCTTCAATGCCGTTTTGACCTTTGAGTCTGTATATGGATGCCAGGGGAGCGCTTGATGACGTTTCTTCTGAGACTTCTTTTACGGAGCCCAGCAGCCTCGAAGCTGTGATGCCTTTGGAATAGATCCTCTTCATTGAACTGAAGGATGAAATGAACCCCGGCAGCTTATTCTCATTAAAATACTTGCTCAGTTTATCCAGCTCCGATTCCTTGATTTTATTGGAAATCTGGATGGAACTGAGATTCTTGTTCATGGTCAGTCGGTCATAAACTGCTTTTTCCGTAAGAGCCGAGTTGGCTGCAAAAGCCTTGGCGATAATCTGATACGCTTTTTGCAGGGATCCCGGTAAAAGGGGAGGAGGCTGATCTGCAATTTCGGTTGCCTGTTCTCAAATACGAGCTGGGATTCTGTTTTCGGAGAGGCTGACAGGTATTCGGGCAGAACCAGCTCTTTCCAGCTGTTGTTCAGAACGGAGGAGCGGCTCACTTCAACGCTTACCAATGGAAGTGCTGCGGCATCTTGCCACGGAATAACTGCGGTGTAAACGGGAGCAGCACCGGTCTTTTCATGGAGGGCTGCATTGCTGAAACTCAGCAGGGAATCATTTTC
>JAWOHU010000264.1:0-3751 GCA_046485025.1 Cloacimonadaceae bacterium (SeqCode)
TTAGACAGACCCGGAGCATAATTTTACCTGTTTGTTCAAAACACGGACTATGCCTCAACTCCTTAATCCACGCGTGATCCTCCCGGGCTAAGCCCGCGTGGACCCCGGGTGGACCCCGCGTGGCCTTTATGGACGATGACAGTAAAGTTTATATCTGTTATAACTATCAAAGAGATACGGATTTGACAAAATCTTATTTACTTGCCTGCTTCAGGAAATAAGGAAAACAAATTTAAGCGGTTGTGAGATATTGATATGGCAGGCAACATGACAGATTTCCGGTAATCAGACAACCTCAGGAATACACTTGTTAAAAAAGAAAGCGCCGTGGAAATTCAGCGCTTTCAGTTTGATAAATTATGTGTCTGACTGAGTTTATCTCAGCAGCATCAGTTTTCGGGCGGAGGTATAGCTGCCGCTGGTCATGCGCAGGAAATAGACTCCGCCGGCAACAGCTTTGCCGGATTGGTCAGTTCCTTTCCAGTCAATGGTATGGCTGCCGGCTTTGGCTCTGCCGCTGGTCAGGGTTCTGACTTTGCGTCCTTTGAGGTCATAGATTTCCAGCAGGACCGGGGCTTCATCCTTGACGTGATAAGTGATTTTAGTCTGCTGCTTAAAGGGATTGGGGTAGTTGCCCAGCAGCGTTGTAGCCGTCACGGGAATTACCTCCGGCGGATTGGCAGTGACATCGACAGTGGCAAAAACAGGGTCGCAGGGTGCTGATTCACCCAAAGTGTAAAGCGCTGTCACATAATAGATAAAGGTGCCGTTGGGCAGGCCGGAATCGATGCAGGTGGTGACGCCGGGGTCTGTGATGGTGTACAAAGGCGCTCCATCCCGGTAAACCTTATAACCTGTTAGAGGTCTGCCCGGAGCGTTCCAGCTCAGGAAAACGCTGTCCTGACTCACTGTATGCTGCAGATTGGTGACCGGATTCAAAGCTTCTCCTGCCGCTGCAGTAACAGTATTGGAGGGATCAGAAACTCCTGTCGGGTCAGTATAAACCGCCACCACATAATAGGTGTATGAGACCTGGTTGATGATATTGGTATCGATATACATATTGGTTGTCAGCAGATTATGACTGACAGCACTTCCGTCCTTATACAATCTGTATCCGGAGAAATTAGGCAGCAGGGGTGAAGGCGCATCCCAGTTCAGAATGATGCTGGTCAGGGTGGGTGAGGCAATCAGATTGGACGGCGGATAAAAAATAATGATAATGACAGCCTGCACCGGACCCGCAGCAACGGATTCACCGGTGGTGTAGGTGGCGGAAACCGTGTAGGCATAGGTGCCAGGGGTCAGATTTTCATCCGTGTAGGTTTCTGTATCAGGGTCAGTAATGGTAGTAATCAGAGTTCCGTCACGAAATACTTTAAAGCCTGTTAAATCGCGTAAATTCATTGCAGCCGGAACAAAAGGAGACGTCCAGCTCAGGTTGACATCATCACCTGTGACCTGAGCGCTGAGCTCTGTAGGCGGATTCAGAGGCTCTGCCTGGACAATATTGGACGGATCTGACTCACCTACGGGATCAGTATAAAGAGCTGTTACATGATAGCTGTAAGTGGTTCCCACCTGAGCAGTATTATCCTCAAAAGTCAAAGCAGTGACCTGTGTCGGAGTGATCAAAACATCATCCCGATACACATTGTAACCTGCGGGCGTAGATTCAACCGGAAGTTCCCAACTCAGGCTGACAAGATCAATTCCACCCAAAGCTGCAAGATTCTGAGGCGGATTGAAGACAGGCACAAACTCCTCAATTGTGATGTTATCGATAAACAAATAATACATATTGGCATTGCTGTAACCATGCCAGCCAACATAATAAATGCCATTCGTAGACGGCGTTATAAAGGCTTGTCCCAAAACGTAGGCTGTGTTGGTGATGTTCTCGTTTACAAAAATCTGTGTGGTGAGAGCAGCAGGATTATTGGCTGTGCCGAATTTCACTTCCAGCTTTTCCGGTGAAGAGGCATTCTGAGCTTTGTATTGAAACAGGATGCGATAGTTGGTATCACCGGTTAATTGCAGCGGCGGAGAAATTGCCCAATCATTCATTGGAATGGCAGATGATGAATTGAAACTGCAGCGCAGTGCATTGGGAGCAGAAAAAGCTCCTGAACTGACAGTAACCCAGGTGAAATTATCACTGTTGACATTGACAATTGTCCAGGATGGTGGAACAGCCGGAGCAGTTACTGTATCCCAGTTCTGCGTATAGGGAAAAACCGTGACCAGAGGATCAGGCATGGCTGTAAAAGACCAGACAGGACAATCAACTGCATCGCCAAAATCATTGGTGGGAACGATTTTCCAGTAATAAACCGTGCTGTAGGTAAAATCATTAACAGGGTCATAAGTGGTATCAGTTTGCAGTGTTCCATTAACAATATTGGTGGGAGGATTATCCGTTCCCAGAAAGACTTTGTAACCGGTTGTCGCACCACCTCCCGTAAGCCAGACCAGATTCGCATTCAAAGCAACATTGCTGGCTCCGTTGGCAGGAGACACAATTTCTGCAGGATTAGGTGGTGTCCCGGCTTGAGGTGGAGTCCAGGTAAAGATTAATCCCTGGGGCGGAATTATTGTATCATTCATTCTGCAGGAGGCAGTGTTGACTGTTCCTGTGGCGGTTGCAGTCCAGTCTGTGGTGGTGGTTCTATTAAAGAAATCAGTGTTGTCAGCGCCTCTCAGACCACATTGCACGGTAGCTGCAGTGGTAACGCTGGCAGCAAAGAAATAGCCATAATTGAAAGTGATAAGATTGGAAGTTTCATGCAGGTTAATCTGGAAATTCAAAGTGTCATTGGCTGCTGCAGTTGGGATACGTTTATAGTTAAACCACTGCACAGTTAAAATGCGGTTGGGAGCAGTTCCCGTCAGATGTGTGGTCAACGAACCATCATCTCTGGACTTGATATCTCTGTTGAGCGGCACAATTACATTGTTGGAAACGCCGGTGCTGATGGCTGTATTGGATGATGTTGCGGCGGCGCCCATGGCAATGAAGCCGTTGGCAGCAATGCTGATTTCAGTATAAAGCACAGAGTTAAACGTGAAGTCAAATCCGATGGGGATGGCATTAAAAACTTCATTATCATTGGCTGAAGTGCCGTGCACCGTGCCACCTGTCAGTTGGTTGTAATTTCCAAGAGAACTGGAAAAAGTATAGTCAGTAACCGAACTGAAGCTTAAAGATGCCCAAAGTAACAGACCCAGGATGATGAGCAATCTAATATAATTAGTATGCATAAAAATTCTCCTTTCAGCAGACATAACGGTTAGTTATTATCGGTTGTTGCTAAGAAATCAGCAAGTATTTAACCCAAATTTCATACTTTTCTGATTGATTTGAATGTCAAGTAAAAATCGGCGGCAGGTTCCCAATTTATAAGCTGAAAAAAAATTGCTGCAGATAAAAGAACAGGACGCCGCATTTTGAACGGCGTCCTGATATTGAGTTAAGTGGTTGATTAATTAGGTTATTTCATCAGAATCATTTTCCTGGAAGAGGTGTACTTGCCTGAATTCATTCTATAGAAATATACACCGCTGCCAACAGATTTACCGTGGTCATCATCACCGCGCCAGACCACCTGATGGTTGCCGGCTTTGGCTTTTTCATTGACCAGGGTTTTGACTTTCTGACCTTTCAGGTTATAGATTTCAATAGTGACCTGTCCATCAGTTTTGACGCTGTAGGAGATTGTGGTTTCCGGATTGAACGTATTGGGATAATTAC
>JAWOHU010000268.1:0-12127 GCA_046485025.1 Cloacimonadaceae bacterium (SeqCode)
TAGAATGATCCAGTCAGTGGGATGGGCATGCAGAACCACTTTATCTTGGGGTCTGTTATTATGCAGCCAGTTTTGCACGGCAAGATGAGTGGCGCATTCAGAAGTGGGTTTTCTGTATAAGGGGAAAGTTATCAGTTTCTCATATTGTTGCTCATTGACCTGAAACTGGCTTGATGCTATTAAGACAAAATTCTGAAATCCCAATTTCTTGAATTCCCGGTATCGGGAGCCATTAGCAGAAACAAGTAACCAATTATAATCTGTTAAATCCAACCTTGATTTGGGGCTGGAAACTTTAACTGAATTGTCATGAATTAGTGGAGCGATTTCATCTACTATAATATCCGGAATACGTAAAGAAAAATTGCCTGCATTAGCTTCTGCCCATCCTCTCTGCCAGATGAGCTCTCCAATTTCTAACAACTTAAGAAGCTCAGGACCAAATTCTGTGTCTTCGCAGAGAGTATTCCAGATTCTTGTTTCTATGTTGTGTTCAGCTTTCTGACTCATACTAACAAAGGTGAATTTCTATTTTGAGACAGCTTTACTTGTCTTCATTGGCAAGTTCACGACAAATCTTTTCAACTTCTCTGAAATTGACTTTTCCGCTTGCCATCATGGGAATGTTATCAATGACATAGAACTGCTTGGGAATTGCGATTGAGGGTAATTCCTTCTTGAGTTCTTTAAGCACTTTGTGCATATCGAAATTGCCATTGGCGACAGCAGCAACAACATCTGCGCCCTTTGTCACATTGGGAACGTCAACCACGCAGCAGATGACATCTTCAGGCAGCAGACGGCTCAGAATATCCTCCACCTTGACCAGAGAAACCATCTCTCCGCCTACTTTGACAAAGCGTTTCAGCCTGCCTTTATGCCAGAGGAAGCCATCTTCATCAAACATTCCGATATCGCCTGTGTCATACCAGCCGTCGCGTATGCGCAGCAATGTCTCTTCCAAGTCATCCAGATAGCCGACCATGACATTATCACCTTTGACTAGAACTTTTCCTTCTTTGCCAACTCCAAGTTCCACGCCTGTGTCAATATCCACTATTTTTACTTTTACATTAGGAATGGGTTTTCCTATACTTCCGAGTTTATGATGATCAGGTGTATTTACTGAAATAACAGGGCTGGTTTCTGTAGCGCCATAGCCTTCATAGACCTTGATCCCGTGTTTGTTCTGAAATCCGTCATAGATTTTTTTCGGCAGTTTGTCAGCGCCGGCAAAGGCAAACCTGATACTGCTGAAGTCACCAGGATCGCTGCGCTGCAGATAGCCATAAAAGAAAGAGGGTGTACCTGCCATAATGGTGATTTGATATTCTTTGACAAAGTTACAGATTTCTTTATAGTCAAGGGGATTGGGATAAGTAACAATACTGCTGCCAATTAGCAGGGGCAGCCAAAAGTCGATGGTCAGTCCGAAAATGTGGAATAGGGGCAGCTCGCCCAGAAATATATCTTCAGGAGTGACATTGACCAGGTTTTTGATGTTATCGACATTATGGCCAATGTTTCTGTGGGAAAGCTGAACCGCTTTGGGTTCTTTTTCACTGCCGCTGGTGAACAAGATGACAGAAGTTTCGCTGTCGGGACCTGGGTTGGTGATTCCCTTCAGAACTGCAAACGGAAGTTTAGACAATACTGCTGCTTTGAGTTTATGCCAGATTTTGACAGATTTCAAGATATCCTCTACCATGACCATATTGTCGATGGGTGCGAGGTTCAGCTTTTCGAGAAGCTTTCTGCTGGTGACAATGGTCTTGAATCTGCATTTTTCTCTGGCGTAAAAGCAGTTATCTATTGCGCCTGTGGCATAGTTGATCATAACAGGGATTTTTCCTGCCATCAGAGTTCCAATTATAGAAAGCATGCAGCCGGCTGAGGTGGGAAGCATTATTCCGAGGTATTTGCTCTTGTATTTGTTCAGTTTATTCGACAGGATTAATGAAGCAATCAGAAGCCTGTCATATTTGTAGTCGTTGCCGGTAGCCTTGTCCATAACAGCAATTTTATGGCTATACTGTTTGGCTGTTTGAATAAATCTGTGATGCAGTTGTTCCATTTCTTACTCCTTTAGTTTTATGGTTTAATCAAATGCAGCCAGTCTCCTAGCAGAAACTGCAGTCTGCCTATGAGCAAAGAGATTCTTGCCATTACCGTGTAGCCAAATGATGCTCCGAAACTTATCATCAGAAACCAGATACCAACTTTGGATGTAGCGCCCAGAACGCCTTCCTGCTTGCGGCTGAAATAGAAATACATGATTACAAACACAGTCCCCAGAATTATGATGAAACTGCCTATTGTTGCTGTCACTGTCTCCATCGCAAAAGGATTTATCATTGTAGCTGTCAGTTGTGATAAAACATCAGACTTCATATATCTCAACATGCTGATGCCGACAGAAGTGCCCACCACAACTGCGATCGGGTAACGGCTGATCCATTCCAGTTTGGGAATCAGCCTGAGCAGCATCATCACTCCCAGCACTGCAGGAATCAGTAAAATCGCATTTCCCGAGAAGTCTGCAATCAGCTTGCCAAACAGATTCGGAATTAAGATATTATAGATTGTATAGACAAACCAGTAGGCTGCCGACAGACCAACAAAGATCTGCTCCGCCAGCTTGTAGAAGGGATTGTCCTTATACAGAAAACTGAATATGCTGAAAGTGAAATAAGCTCCAAGCCACAGTCCGAAAACAGTCATAAATTGTGCCATATCAGTCTATTTCCCTTATTCTAATCATTTCAAACTTCATATTCTTATTGACCATTCTTCCTCCATAGATCATAAATGATTATTCAGTAATATCTTACCGTTAGATAAACGCTTCCATGCCTTTATCTATCGGTGATATATGCTTAATATATTGGTGATCATGTAAGGGCCATGTAGGAAACAGTAAATAATTTGACTTGCAGGATACATGTTCAGACATAATATTAGTTAAGAATTTTATAGAGGATATCATTACTTAGTTTTCCCTGGAAAGCTTCTTAATTTTACGGGCTCTGAGATTGCCCATAATGATAAAAGCTATGATCAGCAGGTGTGCAATGGATTGGGCGTCCATGCCGCTTGTAGCAGTGCCCTTGACGTCAAGCATAGATTCATACTCGGCAGCGCCTTTGAGTCCGCCCAGAAGTCCGTAAAGTTGATTCTGGTCATTGACGTAGGGCAGAAAACCTGGCGTCGAAACAGCTGTGCAGCCGCCGGAAACTTTGACACCATACATATCGTGAGCTGTCATAATATAGCCTTTCAAACCGGGATCACCGGCCGATAGGGAAACCACGTAACCAATCTGATTGAAGTTTCTGACCGTCTCGAGCATTTGAAGTTGGCTGACCGGAGTGCCTTTAGAGTCGGTGGGGAAGACCTCTTTGAAGTTGCGTCCCATAGCCTGGATAGTGACCATTCCGCCGGATTTGAAACCGAGATTGACATAATTTGTACCATAAACCTGGTCAGGATACCTTTTCAGGACATCAGCAAAGGCAAGTTCCGCCATCTGCACTCCCTGTGGCCACAGCGCAACTGCAATGAGACGATGATTTTTTTTCCAGGCGTGCTCAATAAGAGCTTTTGCCATGGGCTGGAGTTCTGTTCCGGTGGAGGGGTCGTAGTCAAAGGAAAGCATTACTACAGAATTCTCGGGAGTAGTTTCCACCATTTCATAGACTCGTTTCGACAGGTCCGAAACCTCAGAGATAAAACCCAACGGGACCAAAAGTGGCACCATCACGCCTAACAGCAGAATCAGATATATGTAGCGCCTGTCAATCTGTCTGGGGAGCTGTTTCTGACTCAATCTTTACATCCCAGATAGGATCTTTCAATCCCTAGCAGAATCCTCAAACTGCTGCCCACGATGCCAAGCGCTGCACTGATTAAAATAGCTCTCTGAGCTGCGTTGTTGGGATAATTCATAATGAAGTCAGCAATATTGGGCAGATGCAGAAACTTCAGATCTTGCGGCAGCCAGGCTGTCATCGTGGTGCCGACACTAGTCCTGCCCAGCATTACAACCACGGCGGCTATCATCAGCAAGGTAGATTCAAAACTTCTCACAATAAAAGCTCTGTAGGCAGCCGAAGCAATAAAAAATGCCAGCAGGGCAAACATTGTCGCTGACAGATGCTGATAGACATTCACAAACAGATATTCGAATGGTTTGGTTCCCAGCGCTGCAATAATTTTATCGCCATTGCCCAGCAGTCCTGCAGCATCCTGGGTTCCCCAGAAAATACCGCAAAGCAGCATCAAAGTAAAGCTGATCAGACCTGCCAGATAATACTGCCAGTTTTCAGTCTTCTCGGTAACTTTGAAAGTATTAACTCTTAACAGGCTCAACTGACCCAGGATTATGGCAAATCCGGAGATGATAAGAAACCAGTTCTCCAGGCTCTCATTAACTGAACTGAAGGGTTTGTGGGGGATGAATTCTGAACTCAGGACAATGATACCGACAATAAAAGTTATCAGTAAAGGCAAGAATCTTTTCATCAGCAACCCCTAATTCATCATTAAGAAATTTTTGAACCAGTGCCAGCCAGCGATTTCAAGAATCGAACCCAGCAGTATCATAAGCACAATAATCAGCTTGCCGAAGTCCTGTCCCTTCAAGCTTCCGAGCTGATTTGGCTCTTTGGAAAGATAGGCGGAAGCAGCAAAAAGCTCCTCGCCAATCAAAGTGTAGTCACAACTCACGACAAAGAAAGGCAGTTGATGCGGTTGCGCAGTTCCTGCTGTTTGCATAGCGCCGGTGCCGAAACCGGTTTCTGCCAGAATCAGAGATTCAGCATAGAAAGTTCCCAGAAAGAAATTGGCGGCGGGCTGCTCTCTGAGCATGATTCCGTCAATGCCGGCGACATAGCCGAACTGGTCGTCAGTCAGATAAAAAATATTGTCTTTTTTGAAGGCGTCGTGTCTGCCGGCTTTCATATAGGCTTCTTTCACAACTTCCCGCGCTGTCGATAAAACCATGGATTTGCTGACCGGAACTATCAGTTCAGCATTGTAGGTGGCAGCTTTGTAGGCAAGCTGGCTGAGAATTGTAAGCGCAGCAATGGTCTGAATGTCGTCAAGGTCACCGATTCCTGGAACAAAAAGAATAGGCTTGCCCTTTTCAGTGGCTCTGCCGACAGCCTCGTCCATGGATTCCAGACCATTGATTTTTCTGATAAACAGGTCTTTGCCCCGCTTGGCTGATATAATATAGTAAATCACAGCGATGCTGAGCATCAGAAGCATTATCAGCAAAGGCAGTTTGCGATGATTAAACCACTGTGCAGTGGGAGTTGCGTTTGCATAATAGACTTGTTCAACTATTTCCCCAGCAAAGGATTCTTCTGTTCTTGTCATTCTATATGCTGTCGGGACATCGGGAACAATATCATCAGAATCTGTATAGAAGCCTTCTATTAGATTTTCAATACTGATTTCAAGTTTTTGCCACACTCCCGATGAATCCTGTCTTTCAATAATTAACGATCTGAATGATGAGCCGGAAGGTACTAGTAATTGCTCCTCTTCAATGATTCCATAGATAGGAGCCCAGAATAGGTCTACGGCTGTGCCATTATCAGAAGGATGGTCTCTGGCAACGAACTGTGGTCCTTTCTGAAAGTCAGGAGCTGATTGAGCTGAGAGAGAAAAGGGCAAAAATAAAACGCATACAATACAGACTAGTAAAACTCTATTCATCTGAATACCTATAAAAAAGCTCCCTGCCTTGTACAGACAGGGAGCTTAATGGTTATTTCTGATATAGTGATTTGATTTCTTGCGAGAGAACCATCAACTGGTCAACTTGTTCTTTAGTGTAATTATCTTCTACGGAAGCATCAATGACTTTCTTGATTTCCAGCAATTTGTCGTATGTGGTCTTGAAATAGTATGAATCTTTAATGGATGGTGTGTTCACATACTCCATGTTTTTAATCAGATGATTAAGGGTGCCTTTCTGCATCAGCACGGTTGATTTATCAGGCTGATACTGCAAATTCACCAGCCAAGCGATTCTATTGATGCCTTCAGTCCATCCGCCAATCTGCATCATGGTGAACTGATCATATTGTTTGGATTGATAGAGATTCCCTTCCACCTCAGTTTTATAGTGCTCCAGAGCTTGTTCCAGTTCGTCCCACTGGTCGGTACTGATGAGCTCTTTGAGCTGGTCTGCCAGGCTGAGTATGCTTTCATCCAAAGCCAGGAAATTTGATATCTTAATCATCTCTTCGGCTATGGCATTGAGCTTGGTCTTATTATGACCCCGCACACTGATAATGCCGTCTGCAGTCAGTACGCCCAAAGCAAAAGCTGAGTGCCCGATTTCCTGTTGAGCTGTGAAGATTTTATCATCAACAGCCTGATTGAAATCACTGAGTTTAAGATAATCAAGAATCATAAACACTTTGCTGAAGGGCGGCAGAGGTGCATAGACAAAAGGTGTGATTTGCTGATCTCCATCAGGCATCTTTTTCGCATCTTTTGATTTGCAGCCAAAACCTGCCAGCAGGATAATTAGCATGGTAAGTATTAATATTTTTTTGAGCATTGTTCCTCCTTGTAATCTCATGCAATTTAGTTCACTTTTATTGATATTATAGATCTAACTGAAGTCGCACTATTCTCTGAAAAAGAACTTCAGCTTCAACAGCGTTATAAAATTAAACAACGCAATATACAGCATAATGATGAGCGCATTAAAATACCACGTTCGCATTACTGTTTTGCCAATTTTCTTGTAACTGGATAGGAAGACATTCTTGCGCGTGTTAAAATATCTCCCGTCCATCAGATTCACACTCAGATTCAGGTATGAATTTGAGAACTTGTTCTCAGGCCATCTTTCCGCAATCAGAGTTTTCAATCTGTAAGCAACGTCAGTATTTTCCAGATATTCATTATAACTTATTTCATTCTCTTTGAAACTGCGCTCCAATGTCAACCTCTTTTTTTCGACCTTGTTTAATTTGCGCTGATAAACATTCCTTTTAGCAAAAGAAGTGGTCAATCCTTCAAACAACCAACGGGTCGGAATAAACTGAACTACTTCAGGGATTGGACTTTGCTGCATAACTGTGAGACTGCGGTTCATTTTTTCATATTCAATGATAGCACCGCCAAAAATAATCTGCGGAATCAAAATCAAAGGCATGATATTGATAATGGATTTGTTGTCTTTCAGGAATGAAGAAGTCATCAGACCAATGGAAAAGCCTATCACAGCCGAAAGAAAATAATAAATTAAAGTGTGAAAGCTTACTCCGTGCATATCAAGGACATATTTGGTCACCAGAAAATATAATCCCACTTGGATAGCAGAAAAGATTGATAAGGTGATTATCTTTGAAATTACATAATAGCTCATCTTCAGATTCATCAGCTTTTCCCTGAGCAGCATCTTTCTTTCGTCCAAAATTTCTTCAATGCTGTTGGACAAGCCTAAAAATATGAATACTATGATGGAAACAAATATATGTATTCCCATGTTAATATTATTATAATAAGAATAACTGTCAACAGCAGGTGCCAACCTCAGGATAAATCCTATGACCAATGCCAACAAAGGCGCTTCCAGAAAGGTTATAAAAAGATTGGTCCTGTTCCGAACCTTGATAGTCAGATTTCTGATTGTGAAATTGATAAACTGAGTAATCAGAGATTTCCAGTCAAAGTGCCTTTTGACTTTTCTCTGCACAGGTTCGTTTTTTTCTTTGGCTTTGACTTCATGGTGAATGATTTCATAGAGCATTTTCCGGCGGTATTTGTCACGCCAGTATTCCGGACTGAATTTACGCTTGGCTGTGACAAGTTTGTTTACCTGTTCATAGATCAGATTGCCGTTTTCATCATAATCGGGATAAGCTATCACATCATACATATAATCTGTGGCAAGAACCTGCTTCTTTTGATAGATTTCTGACTTATTTACAGTTATCTGGCTCAGTTCTTCATCAAAGTAGGAATAGCTTTCTTGCGGAGTACCATAAAAAACCTGCTTGCCACCTATATCCATCAGTAATACTTTGTCAAATTTACGGAAAATGCTGACCGAGGGCTGATGAATTGTCATAATGACAATTTTACCCTGCTCAGTGAGGATTTTCAGGATATCGAGAACCTGTTCTGTATCACTGAAAGATAGTCCTGAAGTGGGCTCATCACAAAGAATCACAGTAGGCTCAAACAATAGTTCAAGAGCGATATTGAGTCTTTTTCTTTCTCCACCGCTGAGGAATTTCTTCTTGTAATCTCCGACGAGAGTATTCTTGCGATGGATCAGATTGGTCTGATGCAGAATATTATTGATTTTCAGATTCAGATTGGCGGGAGTGACCTTCGGCATTCTCAGTCTTCCTCTGTAAAACAGATTCTCATGGACTGTGAGGTAGGGATACAGTAAATCGTCCTGAGGGACATATCCAAAGTGTTGTGTGAAGTAGGATATATTATTATAGAGGTCTTTCCCGTCTATTTTGATATCACCATAAGTTGGGATGATTTCTGTGCTGATAGTTTTGACCAGAGTTGATTTACCGCATCCGCTTTGTCCCATAATGCCAATCAACTGCCCTTTTCTGACATCAAATGATATGCTGTCCAAAGCGATCTGTCCATCGGGAAAATAGTGTTTCATGTCAACTACAGAAAGCAATTCCAACTCGAATGGTATCTCTAAGAGGTCATAGAATGTATTAATTCTAAAGTTCTTTTTATTAATTGTAAGAGTGTCTTTGTTTATCTGTATCTGTTGAATTTCTGTTATTTTCTGCTCATTTAAAAAGACTTCCCAACCGCGTTTGGGAGGGTATATGAAAAACTCATTGTCCCGAACTTCTATATAAGATAAAGTGTGAGAAGATTCAGTTCTCGATATGTAGAAGTAATCGTTTTCAAAATTGATAAACAGTTCGTGCGGGACAATGTTATCCACTCCAATCCTGGAGCGCTCTCTGATAATGTCCTGCAGCTGAAATGCCGAGTAACCTTTGATTTGCAGGCTGTCATCATAACTGATTTGATACTCGCGGTTTAGCTGCATCGTTTTGCCGTTCAGATAAATTATCCCACTGTTGATGTTAAAGGAAAAGTGATTATTCTTGCTTTTAACTATGAAATCGTAATCTGACTTTTTGAATGCTATCTCATCGACACTGTCCTTACTGTAATACATCTTCCACAGGATATTTCTGTCAAACAGGATATCGCCTATGTGAAGTTTTGCATCTTTGGGCAAAAGATATAGTCCGCCGGGATTGAGCTTTACGCCATTCAGCAGAACATTTGAATTGACTCCGACTGCAACAAATTGGTAGTAATCTATCGCCATCAGGAACATCTCAAAAAATGAAACGCCGGCGCTTCTGAACTGAATATCGGCATCACTGTCTCTGCCAAAGATCAGATAATCTGAAAACAAAGACTTGAAAACACCTACAAACGGTTGTTCGTGCGCGATTGAAACAAGCTCTTTGGAACTGAACTCAAAGTAGTTCACCAGATTCATAAATCCGTCAGGATTCAAATTCAATTTTCTGCAGATGTCAAGTATGCTCGTGATTTCCGAAATCTCAAAATCATTATCCGTATTTGCCATAATAATCAGACTCAGGACAATACGGATTTTATCAATCTGGATCAGGTTTTTGTTCAGGTATTCTATTACTTCGTCATAATCATATTCTGTATCTATTATCTGCCTGACATATACTTCCCAGGAAACATCCAGATTTCTGAACAAATCTATCAATAGAGTATAGAGGATATTGATTTCCTGTGATGATATCTCGCCTTCCAGTCTGATGATATGAACATACAGACGTGTAATCATATCTATGGTTTTCTTGCGTTTTTCCAGACCGGAACGGCTCAGAGTAAAGGTCTCTCTTCTCATAAATCTATAAAATCCGACTAAATTTCCAGCATCTTGGCATCTTTATCTTTTGTGCACAATTCGCATAACCTGAAATTGCAGAAACGATAATAGATATTCATCAGTCCCTGTTGATTTACATACTTCTTATTTATCAGTTTCCACTCTTCAGAATCGACATAACCTTGCATATAGTTGGTCACATGATTTGAACTTAAAGGCGGAAAATCATAATAGATTTTTATGATTCTTGACTGCATCTTTCTGTTATGAGTTTTCTCTGCAAAAAGAGACATCACGGGCAAAAAGATATTGCCGATTATGGTTTGTAGCAGTATCTGACCTATGGCGTTGATTCCATTTATCTGATTTGCATCATCAAGTAATGTGCCTCTGATATTTTGAATAAGGCTTTTACTGCTTGCGTTCTCTTCATTCTCAAAGATAGGAATCAGAGAGTTTAAAAATCCTTTCTGCAAAAGACTTGAAATGATTTGACTGGCCTGCAGGATTCTTCTGACGGGATGGTTGGGAGGTCTGACCCTGAACAAATTCCAGTTGATTGCACCCTTATCATTAGTGAAAGTCTGCTTTTCAAAGGCAGAAATGATTTGTCTGTAAGTTTCATCCGAAATTAGTT
Source organism: Cloacimonadaceae bacterium (SeqCode) (assembly GCA_046485025.1). Lineage (GTDB taxonomy): Bacteria > Cloacimonadota > Cloacimonadia > Cloacimonadales > Cloacimonadaceae > UBA5614. The sequence continues at coordinate 10,536 of JAWOHU010000268.1, forward strand.
TGGCGGCTTTTTCGGTCAGATTGGCATAATTCAGCCAGATTGAACCAAGTGTCAGACTGTCAAGCCCCTGCTGTGACCATTCCTGCAAAATATTCCATTTGAAATGATGTGCCAGAGTCAGTGTATTAAATTTGTTTTTATCATAGCCCATTGCTTCCATAAAACCGTTATAGAGCAATTGATCAAATCCGTCAAAATGCAGTTCTGCATTATAGCGTTGGCATTTCCGTCTGAATCTTTCCAGTCCGTGATTTTGCAATAGCATTTCCAGTTGGTCTTTCAAACTTAATTTGAAGAAATCGCAGATTCCCGTATGCTGAACAATTGTACGGGTCTGAAAGTCCGTAAAAAGCTTTGCTATGTCAGCATCTATCTGATCTTTCAGCTCCAGAATTTCCACTTCTTTTGCGGATTCTGTTATGGTAATATTCTGAGTTCCTTTATGTTCCAGCACGACATGCAGAATCATGTTGTTGTAAGCAGGGTTTTCATAGTGCTCGTGCGCTTTCCAGTCATAGGTATTAAGATGGATTTCCACGTCGCCATTGATGGTCTCACCATCTATATTCAGCACCACATTCTTGAAGTCAGGACCGCTTGACGTGTTGTATTGTCCCTGATAAACGATTTTGACTGTTTTTCCGCTCACAGTTTTCAAATCCGGTTTCAGATGTCTCTGGTCCCAGATGTGATGTAAGAATTTTTCCTGCAGTTCCATTCTAATAAACGCGTTGCAGAGTGTTGTATCTTTGTGTTGCTGACCTGCTTCTGTAATAGGTCTGGGGTGAATACTTTAAAGGATTGGTCAGAATTGAGACTAGTTGCATTGTTCTTTCCTGATTTATATTCTTGATGCCTGTGCCAAAATAATATCGCGAGGCTGTGTCGATTCCGTAAATCCCCTTGCCCCATTCAATGTAGTTCAGATAGAGTTCCAGCATCCTGTCCTTGCTCATAATGATTTCCATAATAACCGTGACCTGGACTTCTAGGTATTTCCTGAAATAATTCCTGTGTGTGGTCAGGAAGATTGTCCTGGCTGCTTGGTTACTGATAGTGCTTGCTCCTAATCTGATTTTCCCTGCTTTCTTATTTTTGTCGTAAGCAGTTTTCACAGCTTTCCATTCAAACCCGTAATGTTTGTAGAAATTTGGATCCTCCAAAGTCATTATCATCCGCACACTTCGTTTTGGTATGTTTTCCAGTTTGACATAATATCTTTTATGCCAGTCATATTTCTTGAAAATATATCTGTGTATCATCAAGGGCGTCAGGGGAGGATTGAGAAACTGATACACTATACAAAGAAAGGCAATTATCCCCCAAAACCATAAATGAATATGCAACAAGAAGAACAGCATTCTTCCTATTAATGATTTCTTCCTCTTTTTCATCTTCATAAATCACTCCATATTCATAATCCTGAAATCGGTCTATCTAGTCAATCCTTTTTTATAGTTGTCACTTTTCTCTAATATTTATCTTCCCTTTAATCCACCCGGGGTCCACTCGGGGTCCACGCGGGCTGAGCCCGGGAGGATGCTGCGTGGATTATATGCTCGTCAGTTGTTTAGCGGATTTGCGTTGATCAT
>JAWOHU010000020.1:0-4721 GCA_046485025.1 Cloacimonadaceae bacterium (SeqCode)
CCGGCAACCTCCTGCTAGCCTACTGCTTAGACCCTGTCCCCGGGCACAGGAATTAAACGGGCGGCTGGTAACCGGATGCCGGGCCTGATTTAAGGTTCGCTTGTAGTTCCGCATTTATGCGGTTTTATCTTTACTAAATATCGATTTTACCGGTAGTGCTTTATCAGGCACACGCAAGTTTAGAATATATCTAATCCCGCCCACCACCCTTTTTTGTATAGGGCTCCGCCCTATGACCCGGAGTATTATTACCAACAGACTGTCAGCTAAACATACTGCAATCCTGCATTGTAAGCGGCAGTTATTCAATTGCTATTATTATGCTTGACAGCAGAACAGGCTGCAGGAATTAGTCACATACTAAATTAAAAAAAGGAGTTGCTGTGAAAGCTTATCAGTTTACCAAAATACACTGCGTCAAAGAAGCTTTGTACGTCGAGCTTTACAAGCAACATCCGATCATAATTGACGATGAGGAGGTGCTGGTGGAACTGTCTGTGTTCACCGCCTCATTGGAATCGTCAACCCCCTTCTAAACTATTCATAAACCCTTTATCAGATTGCCTTTGGGCACTATTGTCACATCAGTGACGGCTTTTTATTCATCCTGCAAAGGGGATTAATTTCTCTGACAGCAGCCTGAAGTTTTTTAACCTTAATAACATTTAAAAAAAAGCGAGGTGACTCATGCAAGCTTTAGGCAGACAGATTTTAGCCGAATTCTATAACTGCAACAGTGAAGCATTAAAAGACGAAAAATACATTGAAACAGCCATGGTGGACGCCTGCATCAAGGGCAAAGCCACTGTGGTGACTCATGCTTTTCATTCCTTTTCACCCTTCGGGGTCAGCGGTGTAGTGGTGATCGCCGAATCCCACGTCGCCATCCACACCTGGCCTGAATACAACTATGCCGCAGTGGATATCTTCACCTGTGGAGAGACCATCGAGCCCTGGATCCTGTTTGATTTTCTGAAGGAAAAACTGGGCAGCAGCCATGTCAGTCACATGGAACTGAAGCGCGGCCTGTTTGACCTGGGCGAGGAAAAGCTCAAGCACAAACCAGATGCAGGTCAAGAGGTGGCCTGATGCCCTACTGGTTCACGGAAAAGCATACTCCGACCCGCGGGCTGACCTTTCAGGTGGAGCAAAATCTCTATCAGGAAAAAAGTCCCTACCAGATCCTGGATATCGTTGAAACGAAGGATTTCGGGCTGGTCATGCTGCTGGACGGAGTAATAATGGTGACGGAAAAGGATGAGTTTGTCTATCATGAGATGCTGGCTCATCCTGCCCTGTTCACTCATCCCCGTCCGGAACAGGTTTTGATTATCGGGGGTGGTGACGGCGGCACGTTGAAACAGGTTCTGCGCCATCCCGGAGTCAAAAAAGCAGTCCTGGTCGAGATCGACGAGATGGTGGTCAATGCTTCCAAACGGTTTTTTCCGCATCTGGCAGAAGCATTTGACGACCCCAGAACGGAAGTCCTGATAGAGGATGGCATTGCCTATCTGAAGTCCAAAACAGATGAGTTTGATGTTATATTAATAGATTCCACAGACCCGGTTGGACCAGCGGAAGGGCTTTTCCACAAAGAGTTTTATGCTGATTGCTGCAAAGCTCTGAAAGAGGACGGCATCCTCACCATCCAATCTGAAAGCCCCTGGATACCTGATTTGCAGACCGTGATCAGCAAAGCACATGTTGATTTGGAAGACCTCTTCCCCATCGTAATGCCCTATATAGCAGCGATTCAGACCTATCAGGCAGGTCTGTGGCTGTTCCAACTGGCAAGCAAAAAGTATCATCCCCTGACTGATTTTTGTCATAAAAGATTATCCGGCTTTGATTTTAAGTATTACAATGAGGATTTGCACAAGGGCTGTTTTGCGCTGCCGCAGTTTGTGAAAGAACTGCTCCGCTAAACTTAGAACAGGACTATCAGACAAAAAAAGAAAGCCGCAGGTTAGTGCGGCTGTTCTTATGTTGGGGTATGGGGAGGAGTTCCTTACTTTACTTGCCTTTATGTTCTCTCATCATTTCCATATTATTATGCATTTTGCCGTCCTGCATGCCTTTCATGCCGACACGTCTCATTTCTTCAAACTTGGCTTTCTGCTCGGCAGTCAGTTCTTTCATCAGAGCCTGATGATGGTCCACCTTGAGGTTGGACATTTCCAGTTCCAGATCAGCGATGTTCTTGTTGAACTGCTTCACTTTGGCAAATTCTTCAGCTTTCATAGCTTTGTTTTTGTCAATCTGCAGGTTTTGCAGCCTGGCTTTGTTGGTGTTCAACTGCTTGGCATGGTCAGCTCTCAGGGTTTCCAGTTTCTTGATCTGGGCTTCATTTAGGTTGAGTTCCTTCATCATGTTCTTGTCCCAGTTCATATTTCTGTGCCCGGACTGGGGATTATTAACGCCTTTGCTCTTCATCATCGGCTGTTCTTTGCAGTCGCCGCAGTCATCGCAGTCATCTTTCATCTGGTTTTGTCTCATGTTCTGAGCATACAGCACGAAGCCGAGCATCAGCATTACCATCGTGATTACGATTATCTTTCTCATGGGTTTTCTCCTTATTGAGTATTATCTTGTTTTATTATTTTTGACCTGTCATAGTCAGGTCTGTGGTCTTTTTTTCTGTCCAGGATTTTCTGGAAATAGTCTTTTGCCTGCTCTGGAGTCATTTTCTTACGCAGTTCCAGCATTGAGGTTCCGACCATGCTTTCCAGTTTTTCCTGAGCTTTAAGGGAAGCCTGCATGGCAGCCATAACTTCCTGTTCATTAACTGTTTCTTTATTTAAGGTAATGATAAATTCTCTGCGTTTCTGCATGAATTCGCTTCTCAGTTGTTTGATTTCATCTCTGTTTCCCAGGGTAAATTCAGGTCGTTCTCTTTCTCTGTCTTCCCTGGAATAGCGATGTTCGGAAAGGTCTTTGTCTGATCTTTCATTATATAAACAGAAAGGCATCCTGTTGAAGTAGGATGTGTATAAAAAGACGCTCAGCACTGCCAGGTTAAAAGCCAGTGAGACAAAAAGTATAATAACTATCCAGCGCTTGCTCATTGTGTTCCTCCGGAAAGGTTCAAATCTGTAGCAAGACCGTGGTCTCCAAAGTTTCCGTTATAGCTGTAAAGTTCCTGTGTTTCAACTGTTTGGGCGGGCGTGCTGAAGGTCCTGATACCAATCAGAGAACCGACATACAGGCTGAGCAGAATTGCCAAAGTGGCTGGAACTGTCTGCCAGCGGACACGCACCTGTTTTTTGTGAAAAATCGGTTCGCGGCGGTTGATTTCAGCTATAATCCTGTGATGTAAATAGGCCGGAAACTCCTTTTGGGGGATGGAGTTTATGAGACGATGAAAGCTTTGATAATCGTCAATGAGTTTCCGGCACTCAGAACATTGACGCACCTGTCCGCAGTGGTCGAGAAAAGCTTTGAGCTCGTTTGCCTGTTCAGGCTTGAGCTCGCCATCCAACCAGGGAATCATTAGTTTTTTGAGTTTACGGCACGTCATTTTATTTACCTCTATCTTTATCCGGCAAAAGCCGAATCTGTGTGTTCATAACTTGATACATTTTTTCCTCCGGTTTCCTGTATTATTTTTTTGCGGAGCAGCTTTTTTGCCCTGACCAGCAGCGATTCCACAGCTTTGACACTGATGCCGAGCTGGGCGCTGATGTCTTTATAGGAAAGCTTTTCATAGTATTGCAAATGAATTACGGTGGAGAGCTTGACGGGCAATTCCTGAATCGCCTGATTCAAAAAACTGTAGTCCGGCTCTGAATTGTGAGTGGATTTGTCTCTTAAATTCTCAAAATCAGCTGGAGCTTTGAGAATCATGCGTTTCTGATGCTTAATCCAGTTCAGAGCCATATTGTGAGCCATTCTGTATACATAAGCGGTGGCGGTTTTTTCTTCGATGTCGCCTATCCTTTCATAAAACGCCAGAAAGACGTTCTGCAAAAGGTCATTGGCGTCATCATCCACCTCCACGAAACGCAGCAGGTAATTATGTATACGCTTCTCATTATCGGTCAGGAACTTTTCAAAGCTTTCAGATTTCATTTTTCTCCACTGAACCATATACTAATTTACTGCCGATTTCCTGCAAGCGATTTTTCGCAATAGCACCTGGAATCATTGCTGCAAAAAGATTTCCTGCAGGGTGTAGGGCAGAGTGATTGTATTATAAACAGCGAAAAAGATTGACTGCTGAGCGGAATTTCGTTTTTTGCTATGTGTGCTAAAAAGTGGTTCGGAGTCGATATGAAGTTCTCTCTAAGTATAATTCTGATGCTGGGCATAACTATATGTCTGAGTGGATTTTCCATTTCTCTGCGCAACGAGTTTGCCGCCACGGGCGTGTTCTATTTTGAGCACTTCAATGACAAGGCTGACTTTAGTCTTTTATATCAGCCGGATATTAATGTGTCGCATAGTTTTAGCCCTGATTTTAAGATGGCGGGACAAGCTATGGGAAATGTGCTGTTCAGACAGATTTTCCGCTCCGGCGAGGACGATTTTATGCAGAGGGGAAAGCTCTACCGGCTCTGGGTCAAAGCCGGGACTCCGCAACTGGAAGCAAGGCTGGGACTGCAACGGCTGAATTTCGGTTCAGCTCAAATCCTCAGACCGCTGCAGTGGTTCGATAACCTTGACCCCACAGATATTCTGGAACGCACGGAAGGTGTGCAGGCTTTGCTTGTTCGAAAATATTT
>JAWOHU010000142.1:0-6253 GCA_046485025.1 Cloacimonadaceae bacterium (SeqCode)
AGCACACTTTGGTCACTCTGACCATCGAAACCAATGTGGCAGTCAAAGCAGCGACCATCAACTTTGCCAACGGTCAGTCCAAACCTCTGCAGGCAGTAACGGAAAAGTCTTTTGTAACGCAGCTTGAGGTGCTGGAGCCACTGAGCTGGTATTTGGAACTGACAGATGAACTCGGGCGCAAAAACCCGCCTGAGGAAAAGCGGATCGAAGTCATTCCTGACAACCCTCCGGAAATTTCCATCCCCGAACCCGGCGACGATGTCATTCTCAATCAGAATTTGCTCTTGCCCTTGCGGATTGTGGCTTCGGACGATTTTGGATTGAAAAACCTGCTGCTCAAGTATCAAATTAATGACCAGAATCTGCAGAACATTGAAGTGCAGGGCATCATAAATTCCACCAATCTCGACCTGGACTATGTGGTAAGTCTGCAGGAGCAGATGCTGCTTCCGGGCGACATTGTGACCTATTGGGCAGAGATTAATGACAACTCTCCGGAACAGCAGAAAGCTGTCAGCAAGAAGTATAAGGCGCGCTTTCCCTCTATAGAAGAGATTTATCGTGAAATCGAGCGTCAGGAAACCGCCGGTAAGGAAGATCTCAAGGAAATTCTCAAACAGAGTCAGGAAATGCAGCAGGATTTTGAGCAAAAAAGGCGCGAACTGCTCAAGCAGGAAAACCTCTCCTGGGAAGATAAAAAACAACTGGAAGACATTGTTCAGACGCAGGAAAAGCTCTCTGACCAGGTCAACCAGGTGGCGGATGAATATCAGAATCTGATAGACAAATTGCAAAACAATCAGGCTCTGTCTCAGGAAACTTTGGAAAAGATGCAGAAGATACAGGAAATTTTGTCTGAGATTGACAATGAGCAGTTGCAGAAAGCGTTGGAGCAGTTTTCCCAATCTTTGCAGAACCTCGATCCCGAAGCTATTAAAAAAGCGATGGAGAATTTCAAGTTTTCCCTTGAAGATTTTAATCAGAAGATTGAGCAGACTCTGAAACTACTCGAGAGCATCAAGAAGGAACAGGCTGTGCAAAAGGCTTTGCAGATTTCCGAAGAGATGGAAAAAATGCAGCAGGCTCTGCATGATAAAACCTCCGACAGTAAAAATCCTTCTGAAAAGCTGGCTGAAGAACAGTCCAAAATCAATGATAAACTCGATGCTATAAACGAAGAACTGGACAAGATTGATGACCTGCTGGACGACAATCAGGATAAGCAGGCAAAGGATATTATGGATGAATTGCGCTCCGAAATGGAAAAAGATAAACTCCAGCAGGATATGCAGTCCAGCCAGCAATCGCTTTCACAGAACCAAAGATCACAGTCGCAATCTGCCCAGCAGCAGGCTATGCAAAAGATGAGAAAGATGTCCAATAAACTGAGAGATATGAAGAATTCCATCGCTGCAGGCAGTTCTCAGCAGATTATGCAGGCTATGCAGACAGCGGTCAGAGAGCTGCTTATCTTCTCTCAGAAACATGAGGAAACGGCTGCCAAATATAAACAGGATCCTTATACCGTGCTGCCTGACCTGCTGTCAGGTTATGAGGGTATGCAGCTCAGCATCAATAAACTTTTTTCTAATCCGATGGTGATGATGTTCGTGCCGCCCAAGTTCTTTATGGATACCAATCAGACTGCCCAGAGCTATCGCGATTTCTTTATTAATGTCAATGAAATGCAGTATTTCAATATACCCAAAAACCTGGAAGGCGTCCAGCAGGGTCTGAACCTGATGGCTTATGACCTCATCCAGGCGATGAATCAGAGCTCTCAAAGCGGAGGCGGCGGTGGCGGCATGGAATCCCTGATGAAGATGCTGCAGCAGATGGGACAGGAACAAATGGCAATGAATATGCTCACCCAACAATTGCTTCAGCAAATGCAGCAAAGCGGCGGCAGACTCGGAAGCGCTGAACAGCAGCAGCTACAGAGACTGGCATCTGAGCAGGAACGTTTGGCGGAAAACCTCAAACGTGCACTGCAGAACAATCCGGAAGCGCAAAAGCAGGGCAGCTCTTTAAAACAGATGGCGGATGAAATGGAAGCTATTGCCCGCCAGCTTAAGCAAAACAGAATTGATCAGGACCTCGTGAACCGTCAGGAAAGGATTCTTTCCAAACTGCTGGATGCTCAGAAATCCATCAACAAAAGAGAATTCAGCCAGAAACGCAAAGCTGAAACCGCCTTGGAGAATCCTGACAATCCTTTTATTCCTTCCACGGATTTCAATCTCCTGCGCAGAAAAGCCTTGCTGGATGAGCAATACAGAGCTTTTCCGCGGGAATATCAGCAGGTCATTCAGCAATACCTTAAACTGCTCAACGAGCAGAGTGGACAATAATGAGACGTAAAATTCTAGTCATAATTACATTTATACTAATTACATCGGCTTTACTGGCACAGTATGACGAGCGTGCCATCCTGACTCAGCAGGCACAGATGCTTTCAATGCAGAGACAGTACACTGAAGCGGAACAAGCCTGGCTGCTGCTACTGCAGAAGTATCCCAGTGACCTGAACGCGGTTGCGCAGTTGTTTCAGCTCTACTTGCAAATCAGTAAACCGGACAAAGCAGAAAAGTTGCTAAGTGACTACAGGACAGTCATTCCTGACACTATGTGGTTGGAGTATGACTTGCAGCTTGACATTCACCAGGCTAAGATGAAAGAAGCCTGGAACAAGGCGCAGTCTTATCTGCAGCTCTTTCCCAAAGACGAGAACAAATACAGGCTGGTAGCTGGTTACTTTGACCGCAAAGGTTTCTTTGAACAGGCAATCCGCATCTATGAACAAGCACGCACTGCCCTAAACCGCAACGAACATTTCAGTATGGAAATAGGTAACGCTGCTTTCAACAGCCAGCTTTATGATAAAGCACTGAATGAGTATATCAGATTCCTGGAAAGCCAGCCCGGCAATGTTTATTTTGTCAGCAACCAGGTTAAAAACATCCTTGCTGACAATCCTGACCTGCTTTCACAGCTTAAGAATATTGCCAAAAACAGCAGCAGCCTGGAGGTGAAAGAGGTTTATGCCATTGCCTTAAGCCGTATGGGACGCCTGAGTGAAGCACTTGCCGAATATGAACAACTTCCGACAGAAAAGCTTTCCACCTTTGCCAATGAGCAGTTTGCCGCAGGGCAGGATGCCATTTCCATCACTGCTTTTCACACTTTACGCGACAGACAAATCGACCTCACCACTTTGGGAGATGTTTTACTTAAAACGAGTGAAGCGCACATCAGGCTCAGACAATTTGCAGAGGCTGAAAGCACCCTGACCAACATTGTGGACCCCGTTTCTAAAAAGGTAAATTCAAGATTCGAGCGCAGACGTTTTCCTTTCCAGGCATATATGATTTTATCTGATTTGGCGCAGTGGCAGAACAAGAGTGTAGATGATGTCACAGAACTGCTTCAGGAAGCGCGCCGGCTGGCTATCAACTCTGATGACGCGGCAGAAGTGGACTTCAGGCTGATTGGTATTTACTACACCGCTGAGCAATACGAGTCTGCTGAAATGCTTCTTGAGAAACAAAACCAGGTCAGGCAGCAGGACAGAAAGCTCTACTACAGCTATCTGATTGCCATGGCAAAGTCGGAAGCGATGGCTGCAGATTCGCTGCTCAACCAACTCATCATAGCAAATCCCGCCAGTCCTTATGTCAATGACCTGATGACAATGAATATTCTGCTGATGAATTTGTCGCCGGATGCTCAGAAAGGCTTTCTGCAAGCCTATCGCAACCGACTGAGCCACAAGGATTCACTGGCGATTCAAACTGTCTTTGATTTGTCAAATACTGCCAAGGATGAGGAATTGCGCATTCTGGCAGCAGACTGGGCAGTGGCGTCAGGTCTGAAACAATGGGCGCTGGCTATTCTCAATTATGAATGGCAGGATGATCTCTTAAGAGAGTATTCCGCCCTGCGAATTGTGAAACTACAGACGCAATCAGGCACTTCGGAAAGCATGGCTCAGGACTTTCTGAAGAGTAATCCCAACAGCGTTTTTTCACCGGGTTTCAGGCAAATCCTGCAAAAAGCTCCGCAGGGACGACAAAGTCTATAGCATATAATTTTATAAATAATTCAGAGTAAGGATGTGTTATGAAAAAGCAGATTCGCAGAACTTACACTTTTGACGACGTTTTATTATTGCCGCAAAGCTCATCTGTCCTGCCAGCAAAGGTTGACCTTAAAACCAAAATCACGCCCAAAATCAAGCTGCACATTCCTCTGGTCGGCGCTGCTATGGACACAGTGACGGAATCCGCTCTGGCCATAGCTTTGGCGCGTGAAGGCGGGATCGGCATCATCCATAAGAACATGTCGATTGAGGAGCAGGCAAATCAGGTCCATCTGGTCAAAAGAGCGGAGAGCGGAGTGGTCAGCAACCCTTATACAGTCGCGCCGCAGGATACGTTGGAAAAGGTCTGGGTGCTCAAAAACCTGCACAAAATCGGCGGCTTTCCCGTGCTGGACAAAGGCAGGCTGGTAGGCATTCTGACCAATCGTGACATGCGTTTCGAGACCAATCCCAAGAAGCAGGTCAAGGAACTGATGACTCCCCGCGAAAAACTTGTTACTGCACCGATGGGCATTTTTATGGAACAGGCACAGCTAATCCTCCAACAGAACAGGATTGAGAAGCTTTTGCTGATTACTAAAAGCGGCGAACTGGCAGGCATGATCACGGTGCGCGACATTATGAAAAAGATTGCCTATCCGGATGCTGTTCAGGACAGGAAAAACAGGCTTCTGGCAGGCGCAGCGGTGGGTGTGACAGGCGATTTTCTGGAACGGGCTCAGGAGCTGATTGCCAAAGGCGCGGACGTCATTACGATTGATACGGCGCATGGTCATCACATTCATATTTCACAGGCGATAAAAGCCATTAAGAAGCACTGCAAAACTGAAGTCATTGCCGGTAACATCGCCACTGCCAAAGCAGCCAAATACCTTATTGACAGCGGCGCGGACGCCATCAAAGTCGGCATCGGACCTGGCTCCATCTGCACCACCAGAGTAGTGGCAGGCATTGGAGTTCCACAGCTCACGGCTGTTATGGATTGCGCTGAAGTGGCTCACAAAGCAGGTATTCCGGTAATTGCAGACGGCGGCATCAAATATTCCGGTGACATTGTCAAAGCCCTGGCGGGCGGTGCCAACGTTGTTATGATCGGCAGTCTGTTTGCCGGCACGGATGAAAGTCCCGGAGAATCCATTATATTCAACGGCAGAAGATTCAAGTCCTATCGCGGCATGGGCTCCATCGGCGCTATGAAACAAGGCAGCCGGGACAGGTATTTTCAGGCTGAGTGTGATGAAAGCAAGCTCGTAGCAGAGGGCATCGAAGGCATGGTACCCTACAAAGGGCCGCTGAAAGATTTTGTCTACCAATTGATCGGCGGCATCAAATCCGGCATGGGCTACGTCGGCGCGAAAAACATCAAAGCCCTTCAGACAAAGGCGGAATTCATTGAAATCACCCCTGCCGGACTGAAAGAATCCCATCCTCACGATATCAGAATTACCAAAGAAACACCGAACTATTTCAGCAGTGAATGATAAGCTAAATCCCCAGTTGGTAAGTGCCTTAAACAGTTTTTTGTATTATCTGAAAGTCGAGAAGGGAATGGCGGAAAACTCGGTGCAGAGCTACCGTACCGACCTTGTGGATTTCCTGAGCTATAATTCCAAGTTGGTGGAAAGCTATACTGCGAGCGACATAGTGTCCTATTTTGTGACTCTGCAGAGTTTGGGGCTGGTCAATACTTCTCTGGCGCGCAAAAGGGTCGCTCTCAAACAGTTTTTTCTCTATCTGTCACGCCAGGACATGGACATCAAAGTTGATTTTGATCAAGTGCCCAAAATCAGGATCAGTCAGCATCTGCCGGATTTTCTGACCGTTGACGAAATGTTTAAACTGCTGGATTCTCTATCCACGGAAAATCCTCTGCAGATACGCAACAAGGTGATGATGGAAGTGCTCTATGCAACCGGGCTGCGCATTTCCGAACTGCTGAGCCTGACCATTCACGACATCATTCAAACAGAAAAAATCATTCTTGTCAGGGGCAAGGGCAGCAAACAGAGGTATGTTCCGCTCTTGGAAAACGTTCTGGAGCAGCTCACAGACTACATTTCCAATGTGCGTCCCATTCTCCTGAAATATAAGAAGAATGATTTTATTTTTCTGAATAAAGCCGGCAACAAAATGAGCCGTATGGGTTTTTGGAAA
>JAWOHU010000157.1:0-4991 GCA_046485025.1 Cloacimonadaceae bacterium (SeqCode)
ATTAAACTCATTATCACAGAGGACGTCGTCGTTTTTACTTCAATCACGCAACTCCTCATAAAATATGCAGATTACTTCCATTTACCGGTCTTCTTTCTTAATAGCATTACGCTACCAATACGGAGTCATTACGGGTTTAATCCGTAATGATAGCGTATTGACTCCGTATTGCTAGTATGTGGAAAAGTGGAAAAGTGAAAGAGTGGAAAGTGTTAAAAGTATTCATCCGATGAGAAAACTGTTGACACTTACCTAACTGTATTTTAGTTACGAAAATGGTTGGTAGAAGATATGTTCAGAGAAAAATTTATCCTGATTCTGGTCCTGACTTTCGTTTTGGAAACGGCTGCATTAGTGGCAGTGCTTCTGCTTTCTCAGGAAGGTTTCAGGTTATGGTTCTGGATTATCTGGCTGCGTTCTCTGATAGTTGCAGCCGGACTGGATTTTTCACTTGTTATCTACTATGGCTGGGATTACTTAAATCCTACGGAAACACGCCTACCGGTGTATCTTGGTTTGGCAGCATCGCTGCTGGTTGGTTTGATTTATAAAGGTATCTCCCTACTGCTTTGACAGCAATATATAATAAAACCTAAAGAAGGTTTTTTTAAACTGAAATTAAAAAGTCCCGTCACAATAGACGGGACTTATCCATATAGTGTAATATTTTATAGCTATTGTCTCACAGTGCTAAAAAATTTTAAGGTCAATCCTGTTCCGCTGTCACAACGTAGAAGTATTTGCCAGCTTGTGCCGTTTCCTGCCATGTCAACGCAGGATAGTTGACGCTGCCCAGCAGGGTTGACGCATTTGGAATGAAATAAGGATCTAAACTGCGGTAGATATTGAATCTGTCACAGGTCTGAGGATAGGTCCAATTAAGCTGGACTGCATCAGGATTTCCGCTCACCAACTGGATGTAAAGATCTGAGATGGCAGGAAGTGCAAAAGCGCTCCAGGTGATGTTAAACGGTCCCACAAGGTTGTTGTTCTCATTTTCATCAGTGATTAAGCCGTCTGAATTGATCCAAAGCCAGGAATTCCATTGCCCCGGATTGGTGCTTTCCGTCACGTTAAATATATGTTCCTGCATGTGTCCCGGTCCGGCACCAGCTATCAAGAATTCATGGCTTTTTGGGGTTCTGGGAGTCGGAGCAGCCTGTAAATTCTTGTAATAAGCCAAAGAGAAAGATTGAGTGATGTTGGCAATGGACAGATTAGCCCAGATGACTTTGAGCTGAATGGTTTCACCGACCACCGGATTGCTGTTTGACCATTCATATCTGAGAATTTTGAGATCAGGAGAGGAAGGCGTGGCATTCTGTTCCCAGAAAATCCTGTTGAAGCTGTCCTGCTCAAAAGCCGTTCCGGCAAAATCGCCTGTGGCGTTGAGGAAACAGACCACTCCGCTGTCTACTGCTTTCACGACATTGGCAGAGCCATTCCAGGTGTTGGCAGGAAAGATAGCATCTCTGATTGTGAAATTCTGGTCATTGTCAATCCTGAGCAGAGAGCCGCCTGTTTCACCATCCTGAAAAGTGCAGTAGTTGAAGTTATACAGGGAATTGACAATAGCGCCGGGTTTGATGTGCAGTCCGGGACTCTTGACCTTTTCAAAGACAGCATACCAGGCGGAAATCGTTCCTCCGCTTTCAATGTTGTAATAGGAATAGCCGGCGGGATTTGTAAAGGTCGCCCTTGAGTCGTATGAGCCAACTGCAATCAGTTCTCCGCCGCTGTTAACATTCAGTGACTTGTCCGGATGCATGGATAAGGTTCCGCCTGTATGTAGCGCCAGAATGCCGTTTGCGTTGACATTGATTTCTCCGGCGCAGTCAACCAGATAGCTGCCGGCCAGAAAACGTCCTCTCTGAACAGTGAGATTGCCTGTTATGACAAGGTTTGAGGCAGCAGCAAGGTCATCCAGGCTGCTGTTTTTATTGACTATGACATTACTCAGACTGGAGCCGGGAACCATTACAATAGAATTACTGCTGTTTCCAGCAAACTCAAAGGTTCCGCCGCTGGGATTGAAATCCGTACGGTTGCATGTGAAATCGTCATTACAGACGATTTTCCCGCCTGTAAGATTCATATTCAGGGTAAGTGCAGGATTGTTGTTTATGATGATCGATTGGTTCATAATCTCAAAAATCCCGCCACTCATAGTCAGGGAAGCGTTCTGAGAGTAGGGCCAGTAGGAGGGCGCCACACCCGAATAGACTTGAAAATGTCCGCCCTCTATGGTAATGTTGCCGTCCAGGTCAATCCTGCTGTCAGTATTGTAGAGCAGGATTTCGCCATCCACCAGATGCCAGTTGCCTTTGATATTGCCATCCATCAGACTGGAAGCCAGAAATTTGCCATCCAGGACTTTGACGGTGCCGGAAGTCCATTTGTAATAGTAGCATTGCACATTGGCATATTGATAGTCGAGCACCAGAGCTCCCGACGGTTTATTCAACTCAAGGATATAAAAGGTTTCAAAGACATTGCAGTATTGATCATCTATTCCGTTAAACACAATTGTTGAAGTTCCTTCATCAAACGAAAGGTATGTTCCTGCATTGTCAATCCAGTCCCCGCCCAGATAGATGGTTTTATCGCCCGGCTGAAAACTGCCATTGTTTATCGTGATGTCTCCTCTGATGTTGATATCAGTCTGCAGAGAAACAGTTCCAGTCTGATTTACAACAAGGTTGTTGACATATCTGTCCGCGGTGGTGATTTCAATTTGATGTGATGTGCCGTCCAAAACAAGATTCCCGTTGTCCAGGCGGATTCCGCCTTCGGCAACAGTGCTTTGGTCAATCAGATCGCCTTTCAGATTGATGTTGCCGGCGTAAGAGCTTCTGATTGCGCCGGTAGAACCGTAAATCACCAGATTGTCATTAACAGTCAGATCGTGGGTGGATGCTTCATCAAAGACAAGATAGCCGGGGGCGGAATTGCTGGAACCAAGTAAGCCAAACACAGTGGAGGGACTGTGATTGATAATCCGGCACACAGCATTACCAGTAAAGCGAACCTCGCTGTTCAGCAACTGGACATTGGAACCTGCTGCAAAAGTCATATCCCCTTGGCATTCTATTAACGCAAAGTAGTTTGCATTCACCTGTGAGCCGGATTGCCAAGTCAGATTGCCCCTGACTTCGAACCTTGAAGTGTATGCAGTTACAACTAAATTTCCAGATATTGATGCATTACTGTATACAATTATTCTAGATGATTCTCCAATCGTCAATTGCGCACCGGGCATGATGGTAAGACTGGCGGCCGATTTTACGCCAGAGCTGATGATGGGATGATAAATGCCGTCAGCAGTGATATAAACATCGTCAGACGAGGTTGGAACTGCACCCGCACTCCAGTTTTGTGTATTGTCCCAACTGCTGGAAATGTTGCCCAGCCAGTAGTTTGTAATGCGAGCCGGATTAGCGTCACCATCAGACTGAAGTGTCTCTGCCTGCAGAGCTGCAAATATGAATAGCAGTACTGCTGTTATTATTAGATTATACCTCATAAATTACTCCTTTGATATCTATATATACTATGCTCTATGAATGCTATGACTCCATATCAGGAGCGATATGTAAAGCCCACTTTCTGGACGTTAACTTTTTTTAAACTCAGAAGTCTATGAATATGCAACTTGCTTGTCAGGATTGAATGTAAGAAGCCCTGAATAAGCACCAGCTTAACTTTACTTTATTTTAATGGACATCCTTATGTTGCTACCCAGTTCCAGCACGTTATTTACACATATCCATGGATTCTGATAACTCTTTTCATCAAATAGCATAGTCGTTGCATTGGTTGATATCTGTCAAGTCAAAAATGCAAGCTTTGACGAAAAGATATAATATGAATTCTATTCAAGAAACTCAATAGCAGCAAATGGTTGACACAAAAGCATCTCGTAATTAATTGCAGGTCAGACAGCATCTATCATATTCATGGAGACAAAATGAAAAGTTATTATACTGTACAATTAATTGTGGCGAGCATATTCATTCTGGGAATGCTGTTTGTATCATTTATAAAAGATAACTGGGACCCGAGTGGCTGGATAATTGTTATTTGGATGATTGGTCTGGCTGTTTTAGCTATCTGGCGCTTGCTGAAAAAGAATGAATAGTTGACCTTTGCCCGGAGTCCATTTTGCCCTTTAGCTGATTGAAATTATGTTAGCTTGTGTGGGCAAAAAGGACTCCCGGAAGCTTGCAGAAATACTGTAGTCTGCAGGAGTTCTAAATTCCAATGTAAACTAATCATGGATACACTACTCAGGGGAATTTTGGACTTTGCATAGCTATGCCACAGGTAAAAAATCTTGACATATTTTTGAATGGAACTCAAATTGAGATTAGGTAAAAAAATCCAATATCACAAACAAAATGTTTAAAGGAGTGAACTATGAAAACCGCTGCTGTTATTTTATTTTCTTTAATCTGTTCGCTGCTGAGTGCAGATGCTCTGATTTCCCAGTATTTTGACACCTATCCCGGCCTGCCAACCGGCTGGACTTTGTCTCCCACAGTAACAAACTGGAATACAGTTGGCACAAACAATGCCGGTGGAACTGCAGGTGAATTGCGTTTTCAATACACCCCTATGATTGATGGCACCTTCAGATGCATCTCTCCTGCCTTTGATACAAGAAAGGTGCATGATATGACACTCAGTTTTCGCCATATGCTGGATGACTATGTGACGTCCACAAATTATACAATTGGTGTTCAAATAGCGACAAATACAGCAGGCCCCTGGACAACGCTGTGGTCTGTCACTGGCTCCAGCGACATTGCTGCAACGGCAGTCTCTGTGCCGGTCAGTTTTGAACTGGGCAAATCACAAACTACATATATCGCTTTTTACTTTGCCGGTAATTCCGATGACTTGAATTACTGGTACATAGACAACGTCCTGCTGCTGTATAACGACACTTTGGGCATCGGCAACTGGTCAGCAGGTATTTATCAGCCGGTCGG
>JAWOHU010000219.1:0-5989 GCA_046485025.1 Cloacimonadaceae bacterium (SeqCode)
TCAACTTAATGAATCCATCCTCGATTTATTCGCTGCTCCGGGCGGAAAATGCACCTATATCTCTGAAAAGCTGCAGAACACAGGCGAAGTCATTGCTGTGGACAAATCGCCGGCTAAAATGAAACTATTGAAACAGGCAGCAGACAGATTACAGCTGACCAACATCAAAATGATTGTGGAAGATTCGCTCAAATACGGTCCTGTGGCACCTGCTTATCACCGAGTTTTGGTAGATGCACCCTGTTCCGGATGGGGCGTGATGGGCAGAAAGGCAGACCTGCGCTGGCAGAAGCATCAGGATATTGATGAGCTGGTTAAACTACAGGAAAAAGCTCTGAATTACGCAGTCAATTTTGTTCGTCCGGAAGGTTTTCTGGTCTATTCCACCTGCACTATGAATCCGCGTGAGAATGAGGAACAGGTGACCAAGTTTCTCCAGAAAAATCCCAAGTTTAAACTGGTCAATGCAGAGCATCACATTCCACATGAATTTACGGAACATCACTATCTCAAAACCATACCCTATAAGCATTTTATGGACGGCGCTTTCGCTGCCAAAATGCAAAGGATTAGTTAAGATGAACAGCAAGGTTAAACTCTGGGGCTATTACTTTGGAATCGGACTGGGAATTATCATTGTAACGGCTTTTGTCACCAGTCAGCTATTGATGCCTTTTTTATTCGGCAGACCCAAATCGATTGAAGTACCCAATGTCATGAATATTGCTTCCTCGCAGGCGTCTTCAATTTTAATCAGAAATAAGCTGCATGGTATTGTGAAAGATTCCATCTGGTCTGACGAACTGGATAACGGCATAGTCCTTTCGCAAAAACCGGAAGCCGGTGAACTCATTAAGCCGGATGGCTCTGTCTATCTTGTCATCAGCCGCGGCTCACGCTATGTCAAAGTGCCGAATCTAATCGGACAGGATGTTCAGGCAGCCTGGCTCACCTTGAAGAATAACGAGCTGGGATTCACAGTCGCGGATTCTGTGAATTCCGAAATCTACTCTGCCAATATGGTGGTTCAGACAGTTCCGGATAGGGGAGAGCGGGTGCTTAAGAATAGTAAGATCAAGCTCTACATCAGTAAGGGTCGTGCCTATAATTACGAAACCCCGGATGTGATTGAGGATTTTAATTATTAGGCGCTATACCGGTTTGTAAATGAAGGAAATCAACGAACTACTTGACAGAAAAACGAGCTTTAAGAATAAGGAAGTCAGCATGCGCCCTTGGCTCAACTGGATAGAGCATCTGACTACGGATCAGAAGGTTGGGGGTTCGAATCCCTTAGGGCGTGCCATTTTTTATTGCCAGCTGCGGCTGGCTCTTTTTTTTGGAACTGAATTATTATGAATAAGATAGAGAAAAAGCAGGAAAAAGTGACAGCCTGGGCTAATCTGAAGAAGATTTATGCCATTATGTTCCGATACTGGTGGTTTGTCCTGGGCGGGATTGTCACCATGCTCCTATATGCAGCAATGAACGGAATCAGTATCACTATGATAGTTCCGGTTCTGGATGTAGTGCTCAAGCCTAATACCAATGTTCACACTATCATGACTATGAGAGATTTGGTATCAGCTTTGGGAGTCCGTCTGGAGTTCTTCCTGCAACATCAATACACTCATTTCAGCTTGGCTTCCATCCGGGAATCAGGTCTGTTTTCCGACCTCAAGGACATTCTGCTGGTTACCATGCCGTTCGTTGTTCTGAAAGTTATCAGCATCTTTCTGGTTTCCATATTTCTGTTCAAGAACCTGTTTTTCTATCTGAACAAACTGATGTTCACCAACCTCAGAGGTAGGTCAGTCCGTGATATCCGCAACCTGATGTATGGCAAATATCTGTCGCAGTCGCTGGCATTCTTCAATCAGAACAGAGTGGGGGATTCTCAGGTTCGTCTGGATAATGATGTTACTATTGTCAGCAATGAATTTATCTCCAATCTGTTTGTAGTTTTGCGTGATCTGACCGTGATGCTGTCCTGTATGGTGGTAGCATATATAATGAATCCGAGGCTGTTTCTGATCAGTCTGGTGGTGACACCCGTTTTTACCATTTCCATCGGCTACATCGGCAAGAAAATTAAGAAATACGCCAAACGCATACAGCAGCAGTATTCCAATATGTTTTCCCAGGTCGAGGAAGCTCTGAACAGTATGAAGATTGTCAAAGCTTTCGCCCGGGAAGATTTTGAACTTAAAAACTACAAAACCATCAATAACAGATACCGCAAACTCTGGCAGAGAGCGGAAATCTACAGTGCTTTCAACCAGCCTATCAGCGAGATTTCATCTGCCATCATTGGCGTGATTCTACTTATGATTGCCGGCAGGGAATTGCTGGCTCCGGACAGCACTTTTACCCTGGGACAGTTCACTGCCTTTCTGCTTGCCATTTTTGCCACTCTGCATCCCCTCAAAACCCTGACCAAAGCTTATGCCGACATCAAAAAAGCGCTGGTCTCGCTGGACAGAATTTCCTATATCATCAACCTCGAAACTGAAATCAAAGAAGCTGAGCATCCGCTTGACAAGAAGAGCTTTGAGGATGCCATAATTCTGAGCAATGTCAGTTTCTGTTACAAGCAGGCGCATTGCGTATTGAATGACATCAGCTTCGAAATCAGAAAAGGCGAGAAAGTAGCCATCGTGGGTGAAAGCGGCTCCGGAAAAACCACCCTGGTCAATCTGCTCAACCGTATGTTTGATTACACGGAAGGCTCCATCACCATTGACGGGATTGACATCAAACAAATCAGACTGCGTGACCTGAGAGGCTTATTCGGTTTTGTCCCACAGGAATCGCAGCTTTTTTCCAATACAGTGGAATACAACATCCGATATGGCAATCCGAATTATATCAGCGAACAGGACGTTATTTCAGCCGCCAAGATAGCTTTTGCCGATGAATTTGTGGAAGCATATCCCGATAAATATAACCAGATGCTGCAGACCAAAGGTTCCGACCTGTCAGGCGGACAGAGACAGCGTCTTTGTATCGCCAGAGCTATCGCAGCCAATCCGCCCATCCTGGTCTTTGACGAAGCTACTTCTGCTTTGGATTCAGATTCGGAACGCAAAGTTCAGCAGGCCATCAACCGTGCTACGGAGAACAGGACTGTCATAATTATTGCACATCGGCTTTCGACTGTTTTAAGTTCAGGTAAAATTGTAGTATTAGAAAAAGGCAAAGTTGTGGGCATAGGCAGTCATGATGATTTGCTGCAAAACTGCGAAAGGTATCTGCATCTGTATAACCTCCAGTTCAATCCCGAACTGGAAATAGTGGGGCAGGCATGAAAATCAGCGGCTTTTCTTTTGTCAGAAACGGCGTAAAGCTATACTATCCCGTCGTGGAATCCATCAAATCCATCTTACCGATTTGCGACGAATTTGTCATTGCCATCGGCAAGGGTGATGAGGACGACCAGACCCGTAAACTGGTGGCAGCCATAGATGACCCCAAAATCAGAATTATCGACACAGTCTGGGAAGAGAAGTACTTTAATCGCGGCATCATCAATTCCATCCAGACAGACATTGCGATGCAAGCCTGCTCCGGAGACTGGCTGTTTTATGTTCAGGCGGATGAAGTCGTTCACGAAAAGGATTTACCCATCATCAAACAGAGATGCGAAGAACTGCTTGATCAACGCCAAGTGGAAGGACTGGTTTTTAATTACAGGCATTTTTGGGGTGATTATGACCATTACCATCAGGGTCATGGCTGGTATCCCCACGAAATCAGAATTGTCAGAAATTTGTCTTTTGTACATTCCTATCAGAGTGCGCAATCCTTCCGCTGGTTTGATTTTTATGATAATCCGCGGCAGGAAAACGGAACCCGCAAACTGAATGTTGCTCCCGTCGAAGCTTATATCTATCATTACGGCTGGGTCAGGCCGCCGCATCTTATGCAGAACAAGAGTAAGGCTCTAAACAGCATTCATTGGGGAATTAACAGAGCTGAAGAATTTTACAAAAAGCAAAAAGATTACTTTGACTATGGCCCGCTCAATTACCTGGCACGTTTTGAAGGCACTCATCCGGCTGTTATGAAAGAGTTGATCCAAAAACTCGACTGGCAGGACAAACTGCAATACACAGGCAAACCTGATAAAAACAGGCTTCCGCATAAACATGAAAAATGCAAATACAGATTGCTCAGCTGGATTGAAAGAAACCTCAACGGTGGCAGGCAGATTGGCGAATTCAAGAACTACGTCCTGCTCAAGAATATCTGATTATCCTCATGCACAAATTATCTGTTTCCATCATCACAAAAAATGAAGAACACAACATCAGACGCTGTCTTGAGTCTGTCATATGGGCGGATGAGATTGTCGTGGTGGATTCCGGCTCTGTTGACAAAACCAAAGAAATCTGCCGTGAATATGAGTGTAAAATTATCGAATCAGAGTGGCTGGGATTTGGCAAGACCAAGCAGTTAGCTGTTCAGAATACATCTTATAACTGGGTATTATCTGTGGATGCCGATGAAGTTATCACACCTGAACTGAAAAGCGAAATCACTGAACTACTCAAAAGTGAGCCCCGTCATTATGGTTACAGAATCAAAAGAAGCTCCTTTTATTTGGGCAGGCAAATCCGCTATTGTGGCTGGAATCGCGATTATACGGTGGGTGTATTCAACAAAAACTTTGGTGCTTTCAATGACAGAACTGTTCACGAATTTGTCGAAATCAAGGGTGAAATCGGATTGCTAAATGGTATAATGCTGCATTACACCTATCCAACTTTGAATTTGCATTTCGATAAAATGCGCCGCTACTCTGAAATGGGCGCACAAAATCTTTATCAGAAGGGCAGAAGCTCATCTCCCTGCGCAGCCATTTTGCGTGGCTGTCTGAAATTTCTAAAGATGTATCTGCTTCAGCTTGGCTGCCTGGATGGAAAGCTTGGTTTTCTGCTTTCATACAACTCTGCCTGGGGTATCTACCAAAAATACATTTTATTATGGGAAAAGAACAAATCAAAGTCATCCACATAGACACGGAAAAGTCCTGGCGGGGTGGTCAGCAGCAGGCTGTCTATCTGTTTGAGGGTATGCTCGAGCGAGGCTATGACACTCTCATGCTTTGTCCTCCCGGCTCTGCCATGCAAGCCTATTGTCAGGATAACCACCTGCCCTTTCAGCCCCTCCATTGTGCTCATGAGCTGGACTTTGGTTCCGGAAAAGATACAGCCAAAATAGCGGGCATCTATTCTGCATCTATACTGCAGCTACACAGCGGGCACTCGGTTAGCTGCGGGCTTTGGGCAAAGCTGTTTAACCGGAAACTCAAGCTGGTTGCCACTCGCAGAGTTGATTTTTCCATTAAAAAGAATCCCTTTTCAGCTCTTAAATACAATACCAGACTGCTTGACCACATTGTCTGCATCTCGGAAGAAATCAGGCAGGTCCTGCTCAGAGACGGGGTTGCAAAGCACAAACTATCTGTAATCCATAGCGGAATTGATACCCACAGATTTGACGGAATAGAAGTTTCTGCTGATTTCAGACAGAGGTGGGGCATACCTGAGAATGCCCTACTGGTGGGGACTGTAGCCGCTTTTGCAGGACACAAGGATTATCCGAATTTCCTCAAAGCGGTTTTAAATATTTGTAAAGCCAGGCAGGATGTCTGGTTTATGGCAATGGGAGAAGGTGAACTACTGGAGCCGATGAAACAACTTGCCACTGAACTGAAAATATCAGATAGAATCATTTTCACGGGCTTTCAGAGCAATGTGGGTGAATTTCTTAAAGCTTTTGACATCTTTGTTTTGGCATCCAAAAAGGAAGGTCTGGGCACCTCAGTTCTGGACGCTATGTCTGTCGGGTCGCCGATTGTTGCCACCAGAGCGGGCGGAATTCCTGAAATGATTAAGGACAAAGAGAACGGACTGCTGGTTAATACTGGTGATTCTGATGCTCTGTCACAAGCGGTTTTACATCTTTTAGACAATCCTCACATTGC
>JAWOHU010000245.1:0-3108 GCA_046485025.1 Cloacimonadaceae bacterium (SeqCode)
CGCTGGAACGGATTGGACAAACTGGGCAAATCCTCTGTCCGCGGCGTCTATTACCTTGAGATGAAAAACAATAAACACAGGACAATCAGCAAGATCATCTATTCCAGATAGAGTTTTCACATCAAACAAAAAGCCACGCCGAATGATTCTGACGTGGCTTTTTCTTTATCTGAAGAAGGTTTGGCTAATTCTACTCTTCGATTTCGTTGTCTTCAAATTCAGGATTTCTGCCTTCCAGTTCGTCAATCATATACTGAGCGGATTCATTTAATTCGCCGGTGGGATATTTAACCAGGAATTCTTTGAAAAGCTGCAATCCCAGTTCCTTGTTTCCGACTTCTTCAGAAAGCAGAAAAGCCTTCATAAAGGACGCCTTGTAATCATCAGAGCCGTTGGGATAGAACTGAATTATCTGGTCATAATAGATGGTGGCATCTTTGAATTTACGCTGGCGGGCGGAGTTGTCAGCCAGGTCAAAAAGCTCTTCCGCAGACAGCTTGATAATCAGTTTCTCGGGATATTTTTTCATTGCATATTGAGTGTTTAGCTGTTCTGTGACATCTTCCATTTTGCTTTTTTCCAGTTCTCTTTTGAGTTGTCCCAGGATGCGCGGTTCGGCTTCTGTAAAGCTTGTCACGGTTGGCGGCGTTTCTTCCATAACTCTGAAAAAGAGGATTTCGCCTTTGGCATTGGTGGTGATGGGACTGACTTTGCCGACCTCAGTGCTCCAGATCAGGCTTGAGAGGTTCTGGTCAGGACCGATTCCTGTGACGACGCCATTGTTGTAATTATTGTCTATAATGGCTTGAGTGGGTTTGAGAGAGTATTGTGTGATGACTTTGTCCAGCGCTTTCTGGTTGTTCTTTTTGGCGGCTGAGACAAACTTCTTGTGAGCTTTTTTGGCTGATTTCTCATCCTTGCTCCAGACAGCCTGAATCTTTCTGTAGGGCGGGGTCGTGTATGTTTCCAGGTTGCTGTTGTAATATTCCATTGCAGCTTCCTGAGTGACGCTGACTTCGTCTGCTACAAGGTTTTTATAAGTTTCCTGCAGGACATAGTAGCGTTGGGACTGCACAAATTCTTCATTTTCAGACAGGTATTTGTCATAGGATTTATCGTTGACGGCATCCAGGTACATCAGGTTGCGCTGCAGTTCCTGATTTACCATTTGCTCTGCACCTCCGCCTTTGACATACATCATCTGTTCCTGGGGAGACATCTTGTTGAATTTCTCCAGCAGGGCTTTGACAGTCATAGACAGGCTGGGGTCAGTGGCAGAGACCAGATTGATATTTTCCAGTTCCTGATTGTTGTGCGGTTCGCGCAGATTGATCAGAGCCAGAGTCTGAGTGTCAATATTGACCTTATAGGCCAGCTTTTGTTTGTCAATAATCTGCTCCAGCATTTCGCTTTCTTTTTGGGGTCTGAGCCTTTGGTCAACTTCAGCTTCGCATTCCAAATAGGGGCGCTGTCTGCCTTCGATTTTTTCCATCACCTTGATAATGCTCCAGCCTGTGGTGGTCTGGTTCGGACCAATCAGAGCCAGCGAATCGACGGGTGCGTTGGCAATTATGGCATCCAGTTCATCATCATTTCCAATGCCGGGCAGATAGCCATTCAGACGGATGTTTTTGACCTTGCCTTGCAGACCTTTGGCATAGGTGTTGATGGAATATTTATCTGAAACTGCTTCGAAAGACTCGCCCTTTCTCAGCTCTGCCATTGCTTTCTGAGCCTCAGCTTCGTCGGCGGGCTGCAGATACATTATAGTGATGTAGGGCTGCACATAAAAGTCTTTTTTGTTTTCTTCATAGAACTTCTGTTTATCAGCTTCAGTCAAATTGATTTTTTCGGTAACGTTGCGTTTGTAATATTCCTGAATCAGCAGCTGCTTTTTGGCGGCATTGATTTTTTCCACTACGGCAGGGTCGTTCTGCATATTCAGATCCAGCGCTTTGCGATAGAAAATCTCTTCCACAGCCATCATATCCAGAATCTGGGTCTGACCGTCGATGGTTTTGAAGCGTCCTTGTGATTGCGGCGGGATTTTTTCGATGCGTTTGTCGAGGTCTTGCTTGGTTATCATACCGCCGTCAAATTCTGCCAGAATGTCTTCTCTGGGGACTGTCACTTTAGCAGAGGCAGTTTTGGAGGCGGGTGTGGTCTTGGGAGGATTGGTTTTTGAACTGGTTGTCGCCGCCCAGATGCTGCCAATCAGCAGAATCAGGCAGAGTATGATTATCGATAATCTGATTTTTTGATGCATTTCAGACTCCTTTTTATTATGCGTTTTCATCTCGGAACAACTTCTTTTTGCATATAATTGTCGTCAAGATTTTTAGTTCAGCAAGTGCCGAAAACTGTCTTGATCAGAGCCCTTGCCGAAATTCCAATTTTCCTGTTTTAATCTGTTATCATACTGATTTTATGCTTGCCTTCCGGATGCTTCTTGGCTTTTCAGACCTCATTTTTCCCTTTCTTAGCCCTCTTTAGCCAAAGTATATCAAAAGTAAGTCAAATGTATATCAAATGTATAGTAAATGTATGCTAAAGCACATTTGATATACTTTGGATATGCTTTTGCTATATATTTGCTCAATATTGGCAAAAAGGGGTGGAAAATGTGGAAAAAATGTGTGTCGTAACACAGATTGTTAATCTGTTGGAGGCCGGGATTGGCAATCCCGGTCAGTACATTTTCCGGAGTTCAAATTGCCCTTTGCCAGCTTTATGTGGTCTGAAAAATGAGGGGGCAATTGGGACTTCGGGAAAAAGCAGGACACTTATGTGTTTTACGAAGTCCTAAATTCCCCTTGGGGTAAAGATACTATTGATAGACTACCGGGGAATTTCGAACTCCGGAAAACCTGTATCTTTGCTACATGAAGTCCTAAATTCCCCTTAGGGCAAAGATACTATTGATAGACTGCAGGGGAATTTCGAACTCCGGAAAACCTATTGAATAAAAAAGATTGAGGAAAGGACCGCAAACCAGGAAACATAGCGTTTGTTTTACAGACGATATAAGTTATTATATTATATAGGGATAAGGGATTACCGCAAAAAAAAATCAGGGGAAAATGCAATTATTTATTGACGAAAATATGG
>JAWOHU010000094.1:0-6420 GCA_046485025.1 Cloacimonadaceae bacterium (SeqCode)
TCCAGCCTTACATTCTGGTTATTATAAGTAATAACAAGTCCTGAAGGAGGGTCGAGGCTTATTATTTGGTAAGTTACATGAAGGGACTCTGTATCAGAGTAAAGACCCTCCGAGTCCATAGCCTTGACCTGAATAGTGTTACTGCCCTCAGCCAAGGTTAAAGTATAATCCCAGTCAACATCGTTATCTGAGCCGCTCCATATATTGACCCAACCACCGTTGTTAAGACTAAGCTGGATAAGCTCAATTCCATTCCAGTCATCGTCTGCAGTACCCTCAATGAGAAAAGCGGGAGCATAAACAGTCTGGTAATTTGCCGTTGAGATGTCTAAAACCGGTACATCATTTTGGATAATCCCTGCATCCTGAACTGAACTCCAGGTCGAGGTAGGAGAATAATCTGCATCCTCTGCATAAACCCGCCAGTAAAGATGGTCGCCAATACGGCTACCACTGATGTATAGACTAGCTGTCTGACTGCTGCTAAAATTAACATAACCATCATTAAGGGAAAGATCTATGCTGGAGTTATTATAGCGGTAATAAAGACGGGGCGGATTCCCGCTCCAATTGATGCCGGAGCTATCTGTGATAAGAGCAGAAAACTGCTGCGTACCAGGCAGACTGTTATAAGGTCCGTTAAGTTGGCTGATTGAGGGACCCTGGGTATCACTGTCTCCAATTAGAGAGCTATACAAGTTAGACCAATAAACGTTGCCAGCATTGTCCTGGATCTTGTATTTCCAATACAGTGTCGACCCCTCTGAGCCGGAATTAATCTGAATGCCATTAGTGTAAGTTGCCCTGTCAGCATTTTCACCGCTTGCAGATGTTACAGCCAGTCTATCAGAGAAGTCTGATCCATCATATCTCAAGGTCAGAACAATGTTGTCGCAGTCATCATTAATAGTGGAATTATCATACCTGTAATAAAAACGGGGTGAACCAACGGCTATACCGGACAAGGCATCTGAGCTAGTCAAGCTGATATTGCTAACAGAACCTTCCACCAGGGAGGGTGTAAGCGATGAAGATGACTGGCTTGGGGCTGTGTTATCCACTCCGAAGGAACTGCTGACAGCCCAGTCTCCGATATTGCCTGCTTGATCTTTAGCTCTTGCCCGTACCCAGACAGAGCCGTCATTTATGTTTCCATGCACAGGAGTTCCTATAGTGTTGAATCTTAATTCCCAGCCATTAGCACCATACCAGTCAAAACCATTATCACTATCCGGTCCAGGCAATGCATACCAGTTACTGCCATTCAGAGAGTATTGAAATTCTACATTAAGTAATCCTGAGTAATAATATAAATTTCCCGGATCAGATGGGTTTGTTGTTACTGTTATCATTTGTTTATACCAGGCGAAACTGCCGGGAGAGGAAATTGAGATTGTTGGGGGAGTAACATCAAAGTAATAAATCAGCATTTCATCCCAGTAATTATCATTGTTAAATAAAACACTTCCGGTTGGCATATAGCTTGACCAGCCATATGTAGGGCTTGATTGACTTAAAGGGAAATAGATTGATAGTCCGCCTGCATAAACACCAGTATTGAAATGCCAATATATCCTGAAATTTGGATTTTGCAGCAGATTAATAATCTGATTTGAATATGTTACAAGGCTGGGATTTCCTGAATAAGCTCCTACATATATGCAAAACAAACGTAAATCAATATAAGTTCTTAAACTGTTATCATATGCTTCATATGTACCAGAATAATCAGCAGCATAGTCTATAGCATTGTTTATGAAGTTTATCGTAGAAGTTCTGTCATATTGCATGCTGTTGATAAATTCCTGAGCTAAATCTGATACTGCAGATTTTAATAAATCTACATATCCATTATCAAGACGCCAGGCTCCAAGAGTATTCTGATTGCAACCACTGATTATATTATTGCACATCTGGGTTGGAGTCGTATTAGAGCCAAGATATAAAGGAGTAAGGAAATTATGGTATTCCCAGCCATCACCGGTTTCGTTGTCTTCAGAGGCAATCACATAAGTACAAAAGTCTTTCATATCATAAACGATTTCCGCCATACCCATCAGGCAGGCATCAAAACCCAGGATATCAAATGTGTAAGAACTTAAAACAGACCTGATTTCCGGAATAGTAAGCCTGTTATTTCCGTTTGTATCGTCAAAGCAAATTCCATTCATTACTGTTTCAGTTGTATCTCTGCAAATTCCGGAACCATGATCCCAGAGAATTAAAGCTGTATTATATGCAGGGCACTCGGATGTTGCGCTTTGCAGGAAGTTTGATAATGTTACTGGCAATCCCATGTCTAATTCACCCATAGACTGATAATATTCACCCTCAGCCGTCAGGTAATACTGACGAGTTTCCTCCCAGTTATCGTATCCGCTGTAATAATCATGATGCCTGTCGAGTAATACAACAACACTAACATCATTGTTATCTTTTGCCTGCATCATCTCACTAAAATAATCTTCACAGGCGTTTACTTCAAGGTCATTATCACCGCACATATAGACCATGGTCAGCCACTGAGGTTTTACAACAGTTAAGGTTTTTTGTGAAATGCACATGGCATAGGTGGCATTGCCGTTATAGCAGGCTCGAATGGGATAATTACCAGGCGGTAAGTTTGCCGGGGCAGTATAATAAACTCGTGCAGTTCCGGAGGGATTATCACCCTCACCTGTAGTGAAACTGGTGGTAGACATTATGTCAGCAGGAATTGTTTGCCAGATTCCGTTTATCATAATCTGGAAGACCACCGGTTCATTATTCAAATCCCACCAGGTGGAAAGCAGTCCCTGCCATTGCAGGTTCGCTTCCAGCAAGATAGGAATTCCCAGCTTACAGGTTTTATCTGTAAAACTGCCGGATGTAATTCTTGTAGAGGTGTCGCCGGCTCCGCATTTGGCGACATAAATATCATGGTTTCCGCTATTATACAGTATTGTGTTGCCGAAGGTGATGTTGCTACTGGAAAAAGATCCCGTGACATATGCATTTCCACCGCTGTCAACAGCTATGCTGCTGCCTGTATCATAATTTGTCCCTCCTGCTTGTTTAGCCCAAAGCCAGTTGCCGCTGGCATCCAGTTTGGCGACAAATATGTCATGATAACCATATGTGTTACTATAACTGCTATTAGTCAGGGTCGTACTGCCGAAGGTTATGCCGCTACTGGCAAATCTTCCAGTGACATAGGCGTTACCGCCTGCATCTACTGATATGCCAAACACCTGATCTAAATCTGTTCCTCCTGCTCTTTTTGCCCACATCCAGTTACCGCTCGCATCTAATTTGGCGACAAAAATGTCATAACCACCGCTATTAGTCAGGGTTGTACTGCCGAATGTGATGTTACCATTAAAAAATCCTGTGAAATAGGAGTTTCCATCTGCATCTGCTGATATACCACATCCATAATCATCAGATGTTCCCCCTGCTTTTTTTGCCCACATCCAGTTACCGCCGGCATCCAGTTTGGCAACAAAAATGTCAGTATAACCGCTATTAGTCAGGGTCGTACTGCCGAAGGTTATGCTAACACTATAATAGTCTCCCGTGACATATGCATTACCGCCTGTATCTACAGATATGCCCATTCCCTTATCATTAGATGGTCCCCCTGCTTTTTTTGCCCACATCCAGTAGCCGTCGGCATCCAGTTTGGCGACAAATATGTCAGAATTCCCGCTATTAGTCAGGGTTGTTCCACCAAAGGTGATACTGACGCCTTCAAAATATCCTGTGACATAGGCGTTGCCGACTGCATCAACGGATATGCCACATCCATAATCAAAGCCAGTTCCCATAGCTTTTCTTGCCCAAATCCAGTTGCCGTTGGCATCCAGTTTAGCAACAAATAAATCAGTCTGATAGCTGCAAGACAGAGTTGTGCTGCCGAATGTGATGTTACCGGAAAAATATCCTATGACATAGGCGTTGCCAACTGCATCTGTTGATATGCCATATCCATGTGCGTCATATGTTCCCTCTGCATTTGTTGCCCATAGCCAATTACCGTCGGCATCAAGTTTGGCGACAAATATGTCAGAATTCCCGCTATTATACAGGATTGTGCTGCCGAATGTGATGCTGCTGCCGACAAACTCCCCAGTTATATAAGAGTTTCCATTGGCATCAAAAGCTATGGCATTTCCATTCTCATAAGATGATCCCCCTGCTCTTTGAGCAAACAGCCAGTTCGGTGCCTGGGCATGGAGGTTGCCCAATGTCATGATTGTAATAATGAGAGAAAATAAAAAGAAACTCAAAGCTTTGGACATAAATCCTCCCCTGAAAGAGCAAACAAAATCAATGAACTACTTTCATACAGTTATAGCAATCCAATTAATCTGTTAATTACTTTTTCGTATTCTTTTGTTAATCTGTCAATATAAATTATCAGGGATTTGCGTCTTTTCCCTTTGTGTCTGTAGCGTCTCTTGCGTTAAAAAGAAAAATCCCTGGCGTCTTTTACTTCAGCAGGGCTCTGTAGAGGCGGGTGATCTCGATCAGCAGGAAATGCGGGACCATGCCTTGGATGGACAGACCGCTTTTGAGACGGTATCTGATCGCGGTCGAGGAAATGTCTTTAGGCGGGCAATTCAGGTAGGAAAAATCATTAAGTTGTGAAGTTACCAGGCTGTCAGGACTGTATCCGGGGCGCACTGCAATGATGAAGCGCACGTTTTCCTTCAGCCAGTTGAAGTTTACCCAGCTTGGCAATTGGGGCAGGTTGTCCATTCCGATCAGGAAGGAGAAAAGGTGTTGAGGATTAAGGTTTTTCAGCTTCTGCATGATGTCATAGGTGGAGCCGTCACCCATTCCGGCTTTGTCAAGATCCAGGCATTTGTAGCGGGGTTCTGACGCAATGGCTCTTTCGATCAGGGTTTTCCTGTTATCGAAGTCAAGCACGATGCTTTGCTGTTTAAAGCGGTGCATGCCGGCAGGGATGAACCAGACTTCATCAGCCTGGCCAAATTTCAGGATCTGTTCCGCAATGTGCAGATGCCCCATATGGATGGGGTCAAAACTGCCGCCCAGAACTGCTATCCTGCGAGCCTTTCCACCTGCATCATACATATTCACGAAACCTGATCAATCAAAGAACTTTGCCAGTTTTTTAGTTTCCCTGCTATTGGGGTATTTGGTTTTGAGCCTGTTCCAGAAATCGTAGGCGTCAGTTTCATTTTTGTGTTTTAGACTGATTCTGGTGGCATAATACAAAGACCTGCGGTCAATTTCAGTCTGGTTTCCCAGCATAATAATTTCTTTGAAATACATCAGGGCGGAGCTGTAGTCCTTCATTTTATAATAGATGTAGCCGTTGTAGTATTTTTTCTCGATAATCTTGTTTTGAGCTTTGCGGATGTATTCCAAGGCATCCGGATAATACTTGCTGCCTGGGAATTTGTCTATAAAGATGCGGAAAGCTTCAATGCTCTGGGCTGTTTCCGTCTGGTCATACTGCGCCGGCAGCGATTCTTCGTAGTAACAGACGCCAATTCTGAAAAAGGCAGTTTCGATGTCAGGATAATCCGGATAGCTGTTTGTCATCATGGTGTATTTGAGCCGCGCATCAATGAATTTGTTCATATTAAAATAGGAATCAGCCAGTCTCATCAAGGCGACAGCACTGGTGGCGCTTTTCTTTTCAAAGGAAATTTCTTCATAGAGAACAGCGGCTTTGGCATATTTTTTCTGAGCAAAGAGCTCATTTGCCTTTGCCATTTTAGTCTCAGGAGTGTAGTCCACTTTGTTGCGGGCACAGCCTGCCAGAATAATCAGCAGCAGGAGCCAGGCGCATTTTTTTAACATAATAAAAAACCTCATTGTTTACTTCAAAGTCCAGAGCATATAAATCAGAGAGCCGAGAACAGCGCTGGCAAGAATCGGTTCATACCATTTCATAGCCAGCAGACTGCCGGGATTTTCCACTTCCGGAGTGCCGTTCAGCTTATATTCCTGAATAGACAAAAGCTGCTGTTCAGGCAGAGAAATCTGTTTCATTACAAAGCGATAGACGGGCATGCTGTATCTGGAGTAAGAGATGAAATTACGCTTCTCACCTGTTTCAACAGACTGTTCCAGATCCATTTCCAGGATGTAGGCTTTGTCCAGATTCAGCATCTGCAAAAGCATCTTGCCGTTAACCCCAAAATCGCTTTCCATCGCAATCGGCAGCCAGTCATTGTTGTCCTTGAGCAGCATGATATCAGTCTCGCGGACATCAATCTGCTCTTGTAAAAGTATCTTACGCAGCTCACGCTGCAGCGCATTGGTCCATTCACCGCAACGGATATCCAGAATCACGGGACTGTAAAAATCCAAGGAATCAGTCAGCACTGCCAGAACCTCAGGAGCTTTTTCCTCAGGATTAATCGTACTGACTGAATTGAGTGACGCTGCTGTCAGAAAGGCTGC
>JAWOHU010000240.1:0-4933 GCA_046485025.1 Cloacimonadaceae bacterium (SeqCode)
GACATTCACGTGGAAGTACCGGCTGTGACTTATGCAGATTTGAGTTCTTTGCCAACAGGTGAAACTTCTGTCCAAATCAGGAAAAGAGTCAATGAAGCAAGAGCCATCCAGCGTGCGCGCTTCAAGACAGAAAAGATCTTCTGCAATGCGCAGATGAGTTCCAAAGTCTCCAAAAAGCACTGCCAGCTCACGCCGGAGAGCCATTCCCTGCTGCAGAACGCCATTGACCATATGGGTTATTCAGCGCGCGTTTTTGACAGGATTTTGAAGGTCAGCCGCACCATCGCCGACCTGGAAGCCAGCGACAACATCAAACCTGAACATGTCAGCGAAGCTATTCAATATAGGACACTGGATAGGAAGTTTTGGGAATAGATTTGAAGTAAACGCTTTTTATCGTATTAGCACAGTTAATCCTATAACATATTATTCCTGAGAAACAAATCTTTGCCAACAATATATACTAACTTTCATAAAACTGGCAAACAGCAATATACCAATCAGTTATCAAATAGCTATTCTCTTTGTCCCAGTATATCCCTAAGTAGTCAAGTGTAAGTTAAGGAAGAATTGAGATAATTATAAATTTTGGATTGTGCATTTTTAACATTATTTATCTATCAAGGGATTCGAAGTGATATAATTCTTGACAACAGACGCTTTCCAGCATATGATGTTTGTTTAAAAATCTTATTCTACAATAATCTGCCTGCAAGGATGGACTTGGATGCAATACATAGGATTAAGCGACGATGGCAAGGTTTGGCAGTACATTGAAGGCTACATTTTTATGCCGAATAATGATAAGTTGAGTCCAATAAAAAGACTCTGAAAAAGTATGGTTATCAAATTATCGTACGTGATGGTGCTGGTGAGCATAGTACAGAAATTGTCAAATTCAGAATGAAAGACCTTTATGAAAAACCTGCTTGAACCGGACACAAAATGCCTTTTAATCCAACCTGAAATTTCCAAATACTGCTCCCTGAATTATAAAGAGGTCTGTCAACTGGTCGGGGCAAAATATCCAACTCAACCTCTGGGTTTGCTGACAGTGGCTGCGCTGCTTCCGCAGAACTGGAAGTTTATGCTAGTGGATGCCAATGTGGAACCGCTTACAGATGAGCATTTTAGGTGGGCTGACATCGTTTGCAGTGGTGGAATCATCTCGCAACAACTGGAAATATTAGCCTTAATAGAAAGAGCGCATGCTTTCGGAAAGAAAATAGCCATTGGCGGTCCGGAACCTTCTTCCCAACCACAACTTTATCAAGATGCAGATTATCTCATCATTGGTGAAGGTGAAAATACAATACATTTTTTTCTTCAAGACTTGTCCAGGGGAGTTGAAAAAGGTATTTATAAATCTGAGGAAAAGCCTGATTTGTCAGTTTCAGTAATCCCAAGATATGACCTTATTAAAATGAATGACTACCTGATGATGGGCATTCAGTTTTCCAGGGGATGCCCCTTTAACTGCGAATTCTGTGATATAATTGAGATTTTCGGCAGACAAACGCGTACAAAAACCACAGAGCAATTAATCAACGAACTGCAATACCTGTATGATTTAGGATACAGGGGTCGCGTTTTCTTTGTTGATGATAACTTCTTTGGAAACAGGAAGATGGCAAAGAAACTTGTGGCTGCCATAGCTGAATGGATGCAGAAACGTAACTATCCTTTTTATTTTGCAGTGGAAACATCTATGAACCTGGCTGACGACGATGAACTGCTGAACCTGGCAAGAGAAGCAGGATTCCGGTATCTCAGCATTGGAATTGAAACCCCTGAGAACAACATTCTGGACAGTATTGAGAAAAGGCAGAACCTGAACCGGTCAATCCCGGAGACGATAAAGAAATTTTATTCCTATGGGATGGCTGTTGATACCAGCCTTATTCTGGGCTTTGACGGCGAGACAAGCGGTTCAGCAAATGACATTATCAATTGTTTACAGGATTCAGGTATCTGCATGGCAATGATAGGAACCCTTTATGCCCTGCCTAATACCCGATTGACAAAGCGACTGATATCGGAAGGCAGGCTATGGAATGACGAAGTCATCCAGAAAGACAAAGTTACTGACATCGATCAGATGACCAGCGGTTTGAACTTTGAGACATCCCGCCCCAGAAAAGAAATCCTGGAAGATTATGTTAAAATCCTGGATGCTATATATAATCCTGTAAACTACTATAAAAGATTAATCAATACGGGCTTGAATTTAAAACGGTCGGGCAGATATCATCCCGGATTTGAAATTAAGGTCAAAATGTTGAAAGCTTTCCTACAGGTAAGCCGCAAAGCCGGTTTTGATAAAAATACAGCCGGACTTTATTGGAAGACAGTTGCAACTGTGTTATTCAGGAATCCTGGGGCTCTTGAGGTTGTGATTGGCTTTGCAGCAATGTATTTTCATCTTAACAAGCATGCTCAGTTCATTATAAAACAGACCAGGCAAAAGCTCTCAGAATTGGAATCTGGACCAATAATCAAACCGACAGCTACTTAACTGTGAAGGGGAGTATTATGAAAAATGAACTACTTATTAAAGAATCTATGATAAACAAAATCCTGGAACTGTCGGATGCAGGCAGTTGTCCTTTTTACATTTACGACACTGATACGATTCTGCAGAATTGTAAAAAATTCACTGATATTCCCTATAATCCGAAATCCATACATTTTGCCCTAATGGCAAACGCTAATCCTCAGTTTGTTAGAATTATTAAAAATGCCGGATTGAATGTATTTGTAAATTCCCTACTCCATCTGGATTTGGTAAGAGAACTTGGATATGATGGAGAAGAGATTGTTTATGCTGCTTCTGCAATGGATGACGAAACGATGAGCAGGGCACAATCCTGCCACTCTATTGTGGTTTTGGACTCCCCGGGTCAGCTTGCCAGGTGGCAAGAGTTGTTTCCTGACACAAGAGTCAGCATCAGGTGCAATATTGGCGAATTGGTCGTTCCCCAAAAGACAAGGGCTGGATATTTTATCGGAAAAGAAAGCCGGCTAGGTTTTATGGTGGATGAAATCAGGGAATTGGCAGGCAATAAAACTATTACTGGACTGCATTCTTATGTGGGAACAGACATCATGGATATAGATTATTTTATGGAATGTTACGAACAAATGGCCAACCTGGCAGAATTATTTCCGAAACTGCGATTCCTTGATTTTGGTGGAGGTTTCGGATTGGGCGATGATATTGAAAGGCACATTGATTTAGAGTCATATAGCCTCAAAATCAAAGGTCTGATGACTGAACTTTCAGAAAAGTTGGGCAGAGAAATCAGGCTTTTACTGGAACCTGGCAGAATCATTGGAGGTGAAGCCGGTTTGTTTGTCTGTAAAGTTGTGGATATCAAGAAAAGGGATGGGCAACAACTTATAGGAGTAAATGCATCATGTGTCCAGTTTCCCAGGCCATTATTCTATCCGGATAGCGCTTTTCACCCTGTAACTGTAATCCACCGTAAGGATAAGGTTGATACAGTCAAAAAATATGACTCCTCCGTATTTGGCTGTTCCACTTATTCCAGAGACTTCCTAACGCGCAATGTCCAATTGCCGGAAACAAGCGTCGGGGACCTTGTAATTATGGGATATGCCGGTTCGTACTGTGCAGGCCTATACACCAAATTTCTCGGTTTTCCCGAAGTACAGGAGTATTTCATTTGAACATCTGCCAGGTTAATTCCACCAGTAATTTGAAAGTATTCTTCAATATTACGAAAGCAGTGTATGCAGGAAATCCTTTCTACAGGGCTACAGATGACAGTATCGTAAAACTTATTGTCAAAGGACCGACGGTTTTCCATACTCACGCTACAGTTAAACCATTTCTGATCATGCAGGATAACAAACCTGCAGGGCGTTTTGCCCTGATTCACGATAGAAAACAGCCTGATTATCTGCAAGTGGCTTTTTTTGAAGCTATGCCTGGCTTAGTTGGTGTTGCAGGTTATATCATGGAACAGGCAATGCGTTTTGAGCCACACTGCAGGCAGATAATATTCGGACTGAATGGGCATCTCAATTACAGCGCCGGAATGCTGATGAACCATTATGAACTGCCCCCGGTGTTTGGTTTGCCTTGTACTCCACCATATTATATTGA
Source organism: Cloacimonadaceae bacterium (SeqCode) (assembly GCA_046485025.1). Classification (GTDB taxonomy): domain Bacteria; phylum Cloacimonadota; class Cloacimonadia; order Cloacimonadales; family Cloacimonadaceae; genus UBA5614. The sequence continues at coordinate 4,130 of JAWOHU010000240.1, forward strand.
TTATTTTCGGGACTTCTCATGCAGACCAATTGTATCTTACCGCTTTTCAACCCAGTCATTCTATGACTTTTATGATAAAATGGGGGAAAACCCTGACTTGGGCGGAATCACAGTACGTCCCATTAATAAAAGCAGGCTTAAGCAGGAAGTTGGTATCTATAACTATCTGAATAATGAATGCTTCAAACAGCATCCTTTCTGGGCTGAACGGACGGCAGAAGAAGATTATGAGCTATTTCATCCCTTCAGATGGCTGTTACGCAAAGAGTTTTTCTTGTTTGCTGAATTCAAGGGAAAACCTATTGGGTTTGCACTTTGGTATCCTGATTTCAATGAGTTAGTTAAAAATCACCAGCAATTGGGTTTGATTCACTTAGCAAAGTATCATTTACATAATCCAATCCGCACTTTCCGCTTTACCCAGATAGCTGTTTTACCGGAATTCAGCAATACTAAGGCTACGCTTGCCCTCATCCGCAGCATGATACCACCGATTCGAAAGGCAGGATATTTATATGGGGAGGGTGGTTTTATTTTTGAAGATAACACAAAATGTGTCTCTATGACCCACAGGTTTTTGCAAAGAGCAACCGGAAAAAGTTTTGAACCATTTCGTCGCTTTGCTTTATTTGAGGGCAGTTTAACTTAACTATCATTATGGCTTGGCCCTCATCGCGGCCATGACCATCAGCGCCGCGGTCCCGGCCAGGAACAGGAAGGGCGCCATGAACCAGGCCCGCGCCAACTGATGGTATCGGCTTATCGCTTCGAGCCCGCCTCCCAAGAGCAGGATGGAAACCATCG
>JAWOHU010000050.1:0-9839 GCA_046485025.1 Cloacimonadaceae bacterium (SeqCode)
CCGGCGCTGATGGTGGCTTTTTTCCATTTTGTGTTAGCTTTGATGCTTTTCTGGAAGGTGTGCAGTTTGTTGCCTGCGGCATCATAAACCCAGAGATACAGCTTGGCGCTTTTGGGCATCTTTTCCTTTGCCAGAATGGACATCTTGGCATAGTAGCCGCCCACATAGTTAATGTGAAAAGCTTCCGAAACCAGATACATATTCTTTCTGGTATTCTCGATCTGGAGAGATTTTCTGCCGGCATAAATGACGTCAGATGTTATCTTAACCGGCTCTGATTGGTCGGTCGAAGTGCTGACCACCAGCCAGCCGGCAGGCAGTTCCGGAATTTTCTTATCGGCAGTTTCAAAGCCAGGATTCAAAACCAGATTCCTGGCTTCCGGGTCATCCGGCTCCAGAAAATAAAGAGTTGAACCCATAAAGCAACTGCTCAGGAACAAGCAGATTACACACAAAGCATAGAGGAAAATTCTCATTTCATAAATCCCCTTTCATTTAAATATTTCAGGACCATTCCAACCGCGATACCATTGATCAGCAGATTGGACCCGCCATAGCTGATAAAGGGCAGCGGAATTCCTGTCGTAGGTACTAAACCAATATTCATTCCAATATTGATAAATGTTTGAAATAAAAGATAACCAAATATTCCGGTAGCCACTACTTTTCTCTCTTTTACACGAATATCACGAATGGCTATTGTTATCCTCCAGAACAGGATAAAGAACAGCAGCAGCAGAACCAGACTACCCAAAAAACCAAATTCCTCACCAATTATGGAATAGATAAAGTCGGTGTGATGCTCCGGCAGGAAATTCATATTTTTCTGCGTTCCTTCCAGCCAGCCTTTGCCAATTTTCCCGCCACTGCCAACTGCGATTTTAGCCTGGATAATTTGATAACCGGAGCCCAGAGGGTCACGCAAGGGGTCAATAAAAGTCAGAATTCTATCCTGCTGATAGTTCTTCATCCCGCTCCAGAAAACGGGCATTATGATTGCCAGAAACAAATTCAGAATGGCTGATACAGTAATCGTCACCCAGGATAGCCTGAACCGCAGTAAAACAAACACCAACAGCGCAATCCAGACCAAAATAAACAGCCAGTGGAAAGATGCCACGATACTGATAATCGGGCTGACAATCAAGAGCAGATAAAAAACCGGCACCCCCGCGGCGGCAAACATTGCCAGCAGCGCTATCCAAAACATCATACTGGTGCCAAAATCCGGTTCTATCATCACCAGCAGGGAGGGCGGAATTACACACAGGAAGCCGTAAATCAGTTGTCTCATTTCACTTAAATGCTCTTTGGACAACACTCTGGCAGTCAGCAGGATGGTCAGTAGCTTAGCGCTCTCAGAAGGCTGGTAGGAAAAACCAAAGATATTGAACCATCTGTGCGCTCCATTGATGGCAGGCGTGAACAAAACGAGGAAAAGCAGAATCAGATTTAATATGTAAAGGGGCACAATCAAAACATCGATAACCGGCATCGGAATCCTGATCAACAGATATAGCAGGCCAACTAATACAAAAGCAAATATGAACTGTCTCCACCAGAAATCTTTGACAGTGACCTGCTCACCGATTTTACTGGTGGAAGCTGTGTAAATTGCTATAATTCCTGCAATTATCAACAGACCCAGAACTATGGCAAGGGTATAGTCAAACTTCTTTCTGTTAATCATTTTCGCCGTTGCCAATCTGAAGTTCAGGTATCACAATTTCCGGGACAGTTTGTGTTTCGATCAGTTCATCATCTTCTGCTGATGCATCACGAAACTGCACAGGCACTTGCGCCGGAGCTTTGATGGTCTGATAGTTGCCCATGTAGAAATTCAGGATTTGAGTAGCCAGAGGAGCCGCTATGCTGCCTCCGTGACCTGCATTTTCCAGAAAAACCGTGACACAGATTTCCGGTTTCTCTGTAACTATGTATCCCGCAAACCAGGCATGAGTCGCTCTGCCTGAGACATTTTCCGCCGAACCGGTCTTGCCGTATGTGGTGGCACCTTTGACCTGAACTCGCGTAGCAGTACCGCCTGGCTCATTGCAGACGCTGTATAAACCTTTCTGAATGAGAGCCAGATTATGCTGGCTCAGAGGCAGTTTGGCTTTGCTGACTGGATTTATCTGTTCTCTTTGGATAGTGCTCTTCCCGACAGTCTTTTGTAACAGATGCGGCTGAATCCAGATACCATTGTTGGCATAGGCAGAATAGAGAGCGCAAATCTGCAGAGGAGTAGTCAGCACCTCACCCTGTCCGATGGCAAGATTGACCTTGTGTCCGACAATGCTGATGCGCTGTCCATAATTTTTATGATACCATTCCGTATTAGGAAAAAGTCCGCTACGCTCGTTGGGAAGGTCGATTCCGGTTCTCTGCCCCAGCAGACTCTGATGCGCATAATGATAAAAATCTTCCAGCTTCAGCTTGAGAGATAGGTCATAGAAATATACGTCACAGGAGACTTTGAGTGCGGTATTCAAAATACTTCTGCCGTGCCCGTAACTGGTCCAGCATTTGAAAAAGCGATTGCCTACTTGCATTCCGCCCACGCAGTTCTCCAGCAGCGCAAATTCGTTGATGACACCTTTTTCCAGACCCGCCCCTGCCGTAATTGTCTTGAATACAGAGCCCGGCGGATAGGCTGCATGAATAACCCTGTCCAGCATTGGCCTGGTGACATCGTCATTCATTGCCTGCCAGTCTTCGACACTGATTTTGGTCATGAAGAGATTGGGGTCAAAGCTCGGTTTGCTGACATAAGCCAAAATCCCGCCTGTAGTCACATCCATCGCTACAATGGCGCCCCGCATGCCACTGGGAAAAATGGATTCGGCATAGCTCTGAATGTCATTGTCAATGGTCAGGACGAGGCTCATCCCGTTTTCAGGCTCAATTGTGCTTTCCGCTTTGAACAGATTGAGATTGCGCCCCATGGCATCGACCTGAATGATTTCGCGCCCGTCCCTGCCTTTGACCAAAACTTCATAAAACTTTTCCAGACCCGTCTTGCCAATCTGGCTGTTGATGGTGTAGTCTTCAGTTTTATATTTCTGATATTCCCCTTCATTGATTCTGCCGACGTAGCCTGTGAAGTGATTGGGATAGACATAATTGCGCGTTGTTTCTGTCCTGAAGAACAGCTCCGGAAAATAGTTCAATTTCTCAGACAAAGTCAGCACCGTTTCATAACTAATATTTTCCGTAATCAAGATGTCTTCATAGGAGCGGAAGCGCGTCTTTTCTATGTGCTGACGCAGTTCTTCCATGGTGACGCCAAATTCCTGCTCCAGAAAATCCGCCAAAGATTGAAAGCTCCCAATTCTGCCGGGAATCAGATAGAGGTTTTGAGAAGGGACATTCTGCACGATGGGTCTGTATTTGTGGTCATAAATCTCGCCCCGGGTGGCAATTATTCTGCGCAGACGCACAAAATTGCTTTCTGCAATTTGCTTGTAATACCCGCCCTGCACCACCTGCAGGCGAAACAGCGCTACTATCAGGACTGTAAAAATCAGCCCAATAATTATTCTGAAATAATGATGAAGATTTAGTCTATCCACGTCGAATATCGAGTCTCAGTAACGAAACAAACACAAAGGCAGCAGCCACAACTGCAGCCACCACAAGGTTATAGGCAATCATGCCCAAAAACACAAAAAACAGTTGCAGGCTGAAGCCTGACTGGATGCCGTGCACCATAAAAATCAGCAGCGAATAGACCACACAGGTCAGTGCCAGGGTTATCGCCATCGTGATATAGCTGTCCTTTTCCAGCGGACGGTGAAATTCATCCACGCTCACTGCCAATAAAATAAAAATCATAGTCTGCAGACCCAGCAGAGTCGGCATCATCAAATCATAACAGATGCCCAGAAAGAAAACCAGCGGCACAATCAGACTCATCGGCTTACGCCAGACCTGATACACAATCCAGCCCAGAAACAGATTTGGCATCACTCCGGCAATGGCGATTTTGGGGATAAGAAGAATCTGCAGATACAGAATAATTATCCCGCTGATAAGAGTCCGGAGCACCTGCCAGATTGTCATTACACCCGCCTGATAATGCAGATGGGGGTCAGTTCGTCACCCTGCCCCTGGGGGTTGTCCTTCATAACAGTTTCCATAAAGTTTTTGGAAAGTCCCTTACTACCTCCAATCATCCAGCAGCCGCCAATGTCGTTAATATCCATTACTGCAACAGCATAGCCGATGCCTTCGAAAATTCTCTGCGCCTCTTTTTCTGGGTGCAGAGGTCCTTTTATGACAGTTTCATTGTAGGGCGGAACAGGTGAAGTGCTGGCTGCGTCTATCAAAGCAGCCTGCATGCCCGCAATTTGATAAAACAGTCCCTTGATTCCGACCACTTTGCCCAAAGCGCCAACAACAGCAGCAAACACGATTCTCAGCCCGCCGCATTCGTCAATGGCGCACTGCATACTGGTCGGCGACCTCAGACCTATGCCGTATGGGACTTTTGCCACGAAACGCCATAAAACTTTTGCCAGCAGTCCGATTTTCAGCTCTGAAACCGGCACGGCTCTGCCCTGAGTGATAGCCAGAGGGCTTTCACTGATGGAGATTATGTCGCCCTCCTGCATTAGAGGTAGAGCATATTCCTTTACGATTGACAGCATGTCGTCCTGCGCAGTCAGAATCCTTGTTTTAACCGGGATGCGTTCAAATTTCACGCTCAGAACTTCGATGATGGGATTGAATTCTTTCATATTTTACAGCCTTGTTGTATCCTGAATTGTCTTGGTGTCCAGAGAACCGAACAGCCTTGTGATATAACTCTTTTTCAGCACAAACACGTGCTCCAGATTTTCCACCAGAGTGAAAGGCGCAATCTGGGCGCTCAGGAAAAGATTGTCCTGCGATTCCTTGATTCTGATGATTTTACCGACGGGATAGCCTTTGGGGAAAAGCCTTGACAGGTTGGAAGTCACAATTGTGTCTCCAATGCTGATTTGCGAGCCCAGCTTAATCAGATTCATAGTAGTCTCACCCAGCAGGTCTGATTGCAGCATGCCCTGCACGTTGGTGCTCTTGTCCATCACTGCGAGTTGGAATTGCGAATGTGTCAACGGCAGAATGACACTGTTGTTGCGGTTTACAATTATCACTTTGCCGATGATACCATCCGCCGAGACCACCGGGCTGTCAAACTCAATGCCGTCTTTGGAGCCTTTATTGATAATCAGATTGCGGTCGTGAAACTGTCCCGAAAAGCCGATAACTTCTGCCAGCGTGAAAGGGGTGCCGCCCAGTTCAAATCTGATGTTGGCAGTGGTCTGCAGAGCCTTGAGATTGTTTTTCAGTTCGATATTTTCCAGCACCTGCAGCGCCAGTTTATTCTGCAATTTGAAGTTATCCTGCTTGAGCTGTTGATTTGTGACATAAGCCTGAATCGTTTTGACAAAGGGCAGGAAGATTGTCCCGGAAAGCCATTGCGCTTTGCTGGAGCGGATTTCGCCGTTGCCTGAAAACAGCACCAGAGCTATGATAAAAAAGACGGCAGGGCTTATGAAACGTTTATACACATCAGTTCAGACTTGCTCAATCCTCAATTCGTTTAATCAGGACTTCGCGATATTTTTCCACATCGTCCAAAACCAGTCCGGCACCCTTAACTACACATTCCAGAGCATCAGGAACCACGTGCACGGGCAAATCCACTGTCTTGCGGATTTTTTCGTCAAAGCCTTTGAGCAGTGCTCCGCCGCCGGTCAGGAAAATTCCGCGTTCGGCAATGTCGGCGCTCAGTTCCGGAGCTGTTCTTTCAAACAGACGTTTGATGGCGTCAATCATTGTGCTGACTGTTTCGGAGATGGCTTCCCTGATTTCTTCAGAGCTTATTTTTATGGTCACCGGATAGCCGGAAACGATGTCGCGTCCGCGCACGTCCATGGTCAGTTCCTGTTTGAGGGGATAGGCGCTGCCAATGGCGCATTTGATTTTTTCAGCAGTCTGTTGACCGACGAAGAGATTGTTTTTCTTCTTGAGATAGTTGATAATATCAGTATCCATTTTATCGCCGCCGACCCGGATGGAATTGTGCACAACGATGTGAGAGAGCGAGATTACAGCAATTTCACTGGTGCCGCCGCCGATGTCCATAACCATATTTCCACGCGCTTCTGCAATGGGCAAATCGGCTCCGATGGCTGCCGCCACGGGTTCTGAGATCAGATAAACTTCCCGTGCTCCTGCATGTAAAGCGCTGTCGCGCACCGCTCTTTTTTCCACTTCCGTGATGCCTGACGGGACGCAGACAATGACTCTGGGTCTGACTAACAGGCGTTTTTTCTGCGCTCTTAAAATCAGGTCGCGCAGCATCAGTTCAGTCACCTGAAAGTCTGCAATCACGCCATCCTTCAGGGGTTTGATCACTTTGACCTCATCCGGATTCTTGCCCAGCATGAGTTTGGCGTTTTGTCCGATGGCGATGATTTTCTTGTTGTCGGTGGAAACCGCCACTACGGAAGGCTCGTCTATGACAATGCCCGTGCCTTTTTTGTAAACCAGGGTGTTGGCTGTCCCCAGGTCAATTGCGATGTCGTTTGCCATCATTCCGAAAAAATCAAATATCGACATCCGGTCTCCTCTATAGCTATTTATTCTGATTATAATTAATGAATTTTAACCTCAATATGACAACTGCCTCAATGTCAAGGAAAATATGGAAAGGTGGATAAGCAGAACAGTGAAACAGTGGAAAAGTGAAAACCCTCGCAGAGTTGAAATATCATAAGCTGGGGCGTGAACCCCAGTAAAATGTAAAAAGAAAAGAATGAACCCCTTCAGGGGTGACACAAACCAGACCAGATGGTGACACCCGCAAGGGGGTTAAGTCTTCATGTGACTCCGGCTTCCCGGAGATCAAATTTCCCTCATTAATCTGCCCAAGGTCATCTTTGCCCAATGGAAGGCCCCATGCCTGCCAAACTGAAAGTCCTGGAAGGTTTTACAAGGACGCTGAAAACCTGTTTGACATGGACAGACAGTAAAATATGCTAATGTATGAGGAATGTCAATTCGGTTTTATAACCTTGTGATCCTCTTCAGCGAACTCTGCCCATTATAGCTGCAACTAGCAATATAGACACCGGCAGGAACATCCTTGCCGGTGCTGTCTTTGCCGTCCCAGACCAGGGAAAAACTGCCCGCTTTCTTGTATTCATCGCACAGTTCTTTGACGAGTTGCCCCTTTACATTGTACAAACGTATCTTGATCAGATCACTCTTGGGCAAGTCAAATGTCAAGGTAGTAAATGATCGGAAAGGGTTAGGATAGCTGTTCAGAACGATTATTGGAGTTGGGATCACAATCGGATCTACGGCAGCAACATCAGCCAGATTGAGTATGTTCAATCCATAATATCCGTTGACTGTATACAGAAGGTCATTTTGTACCCACATGCTGTAAGTACTCATGTTCCAGACATAGGTACCCAGCAGGATCGGAGTCTGGGGGTTTACAATGTTGTAGATCCTGATTTCGTTCCAGTTATAATCTGAAATAAACAGCCTGCCATTGTGCAGGAGACTGGTTTTGACTGAGCACGTTTGGTGCGGCAGGATTGTATTCAACAGGACAGGAATCTGGGGATTGGAGACATCAATGATCTGCACTCCGCCTGCGCCGTCTGATACATAAGCTACACCATTGGCAATGGAAACGGCATAAGCATATCCGGGAGTGTCATACGAGCCCAGTAAGGCAGGCAAGCCGGGATTTGTAACATCAATGATCTGCAGTCCGAAATAACCATCTGCCACATAGGCTATGCTTCCAGCCACGGCTACTCCTCGAGCTTTGCCAGGAGTGTCAAACCTACTTAAAATATCAGGCAGCTGTGGGTTGGATACATCTATCAAATACAATCCGGCTTCATAATTAGCCACATAGGCAACTGACCCGACCACCGCCACGGACAGGGCGAACTCTGTCGTATAAATGGTTCCCAGTAATTGGGGATTCCAGTGGGAAGATATATCTACTGTTCTCAATCCGGAATCCCAGAGTAAATAGGCAATGTTTTCCACAACAGTAACCGCATTTAAGGACAAGGAATTGAAATAAGTTCCCGACAGGGTGGGGTTTTGGGGAATGGATACATCGATGATCTGCAGCCCGCCGACATCTTGTGTGACATAGGCTATGTCTCCGTATAGCGCAATGCAGTTAGCCAGTCCGGGCGTTTGGTACGATCCCATCGGGAGAGGATTCTGAGGGTCTGTGACATCAATGATTTGGACTCCGGAGGCAGAATCAGCCACATATGCTGTCTGCTCCCTTACCGAAACTGAAACTGCGTTATCCGGAGTGTCATAGGTTCCCAATTGAACTGGATTTTGGGGATCGGATACATCCAGAATTAACAGACCGTACCCTCTGATTGCCACATAAGCTCTGCTTTCAAACACCGTAACTGAATTCTCATATCCGCGCGAGTTGAAAGCAGACAGCAGAACCGGAGCATGGGAATTGCTCACATCTATGATCAGCAGGCCGTAGTAGCCGTCCGCCAAATAGGCAACATTGTTAACCACCACGACTGATAAAGCTATTAGGGATGCGTATGAACCCAGCAGGATCGGATTCGTCGGATTGGAGACATCAACGGTTAGCAGTCCTGTATAGATATCCGCCAGGTAGGCAATATTGTTCACTACTGCGACGGAATACACAAAGGTAGGCGCGTCATACCAGCCAAGCAGCGCCGGACTGGAAGGATCTGAAACATTTATAATGAGCAGACCCATACCACTGGCTGCCAGATAGGCAATGCTGTCCACAACGGCAACCTCAAGGGCATTAAAGGGATGAGAGCTATCGTAGTAATATCCCAACAGGATGGGAGTTTCGGGATCGGTTACATCAAAAATGTGCAGTCCCGCAGCATTGGCTACATAGACCGTGTTTTCTTTTGCGGTCAGTGAATAGGCATGAGCGGTGTTGGCAGAGCTTAAAAATACGGGATTTTCGGGATCTGTGATGTCAAATATCTGCAGCCCTGCATCGCCATCTGCCACATAGGCAATGTTTCCCGCCACTGATACCGAGCTTGCCGAACCGGGTGTGTCAAATCCTCCCAGCTTATGGCAGACAGCCAACAATGCCGCTTGCATCAGGATTATGCCAAGGATACAAATCACTCTTTTCAAATTGCCTCTCCTCTTGACTTTTTCTGTCCCGCCCACCTGACCTGCAGGTAAATTACATTAGTAATCGAGGTCCCGTCATTACGCTTTGCATAATTCTCCTCGCTAATACTGTCAACTAAAATCAGGAAACAATCAGGAATCATCATGGAAATATCATCCAGCCAGTTATTTCTTCCTTTCATCGCCCCCACTGCCCAAAGTATATCAAATGTGGTTCAAATGTATATCAAATGTATAGTAAATGTATGCAAAAGCACATTTGATATACTTTAAATATACTTTTGGTATTCTTTTGGTCAAGTTTGGCAGTTAAGGGCGAAAAATGTGGAAAAGTGGAAAAGTGAAATAGTGAAAAGTGGTAGTAACAGGTTGACTTTCAATTTCTGCTTGACAGAATTCTTGGGGTTGATTAGGATAAAATTTGACGGAGGTCACACCATCTCTGACTAAAAAAACTTTGCCCTGAAGGAGTATCCTTATGCATAAGTTTTCAGTTATTTTGGTTATGTGTTTGCTGCTATTCGCAACACTGGCAGCAGAAGAAACTCCCCTCACCCCTCAGGACAAATACGTCAAAGATATTATATCGGAGCAAGCTCCTCAAGCTGAGAAAACCTTATCCTCAGAGCGTGTCAAACCTCTGATTACAGGTCAGA
>JAWOHU010000051.1:0-3626 GCA_046485025.1 Cloacimonadaceae bacterium (SeqCode)
TGGAGTGGCTCTAGATATGAACACAGATTTAGAAAAATTAAAAAAGCAGTATCAAGATAATTTGGTCATAATAATAACTGATCTTGCCAAGATTGATGAGTCCATAGACCTGATCTTTACCAAGACCATCGGCTTTGATATTCCCCTGCATGGCTTTGTAAATAATGCTGCCATAGCATATGATGACATTATCAGCAATCTGAACTATGATCCGCTTCTGACCATGTATCAGATCAATGTTTTTTCCCCAATGATGCTGACCAAACATGTCATTCGCAATATGTTGCTGCACAACGTTCAGGGTTCCATAGTGCACATTTCTTCCGTGAGCGTGCATACAGGTTATAAGGGTCTCGCTATGTATGCTTCCACCAAAGGTGCACTGGAAGCTTTTTCCAAAACTACGGCGCGGGAATGGGGTGAACGTGGTATCCGTTCCAACTGCCTGGTGGCCGGTTTTATGGAAACAGGTATGAGTGCTACTTTATCCCAGACCCAGAAAGACCGGATTTTTAAGCGTACTTCTTTGAAGAAACCTACTGATCCCGCATCTGTGGCTAATATGATTGAGTTTCTGATTTCTGATCTGAGTTTGTCTGTAACGGGTTCCAACGTCTTTGTGGATTCGGGAACTATATAAAAATATGAGGTTAAAATGATTTATTTAGTCACCGGCGGGGCCGGTTTTATCGGCTCAAACATTGTTAAGGAACTGCTGCAGCGGAATGAAAAAGTCCGCGTATTGGACAACTTTGCCACAGGCAAGCGTGAGAATATCCTTATGTATGAGAAGAATCCGAATCTGGAAATTATTGAAGGTGACCTGCGCAGTTTACATCTGGTCAGAGATGCTGTCAAGGGAGCGGATTATGTGCTGCACCAGGGAGCTTTGCCTTCCGTGCCCAGGTCTGTAGATGATCCCATCACCTCCAATGATGTGAATATCCTAGGAACTCTGAACATTTTAGAGGCAGCCAAAGAATTCAAAGTGAAGAGAGTGGTTTTTGCCTCATCTTCTTCTGTTTACGGTAATTCAGAGTTTTTACCAAAACAGGAAGATATGGCGGTAGCGCCCTTATCTCCTTATGCGGTGTCAAAATATGCCGCAGAACGTTATTGCCAGATCTATTATCAGTTATATGGCCTGGAAACGGTTTGCCTGCGCTATTTTAATGTGTTTGGGCCCAACCAGGATCCCACCTCGCAATACAGCGCCGTGATTCCTCTGTTCATCAAAGCCATTTATGAAGGCCGGCAGCCTGTGATCTATGGCGACGGTCTGCAATCACGCGATTTCACCTATGTCACCAACAATGTGGAAGCCAATCTGCTTGCCTGCACAGCGGAAGGTGCGGTAGGCGAGGTTTTCAATATTGCCATCGGTGTGAAATACACTTTGATAGAACTGGTCAAAGAAATTAATAAAGCTCTTGGCAAAAACATTGAACCTGACTTTGAGAAAGAGCGCTCCGGGGATGTAAAACACTCCCTGGCAGATATCTCCAAAGCACAGAAAATGTTGAGTTATCAGGTTAAAGTTGATTTTGCAGAAGGCATCCGAAAGACAGTGGAGCACTTCACCGGATAGTTTTTATTCAGCTATAGGACTTAGATGAAACGAAAAATCACACGCATCGCCTTTATCATTATTGACATAGGCATCATAGTATTTTCTTTCTTATTTGTTGCCTGGTTCAGAGCCGGCACCAAAGTCATTGTAATGCATTATGCCAGAACGCTGGTGGCATTTAGCGTGATCTGGCTGCTGACGGGACTTTGGGGACAAAAATTCACCATCAAGCTCACCCACAGCGGAAAATCCTTTGCCAAAAACATGCTGAAGGCGGACATGCTTGCCATCGCTGTGATTTTCGGTCTAATTGTTTTCTTAAAGCTTTTCCACTACTCGCGCTACCTGGTCTTCAGCACGATTGCCATGACCATAGTTCTGGAACTGCTTTTCTTTGTCGGCTTGTTCTATGCGCTGCGCTTCCACAAGGAAAATGAAAGTTTCGCCATACCCAGACTGGTTACGAAGTCACCTCGACTGGAAGAAGCTTTCTCGGACCGTTTCATCAGAGATGCCACCAAAAGTGTGCCCAAACTGGAAAACGGTGCCTATGATCCCGGTTTTGACACTCCTGAATGCGAATCCATCCTGGTCAGTCTCTGGAAAATATATCTGGCAAATAATCTCAAATTGTTTGAATTTCTGGACAGCAAACTTACACTTTCCCGTTTCTGCAAGACCCAAACCCTTGTCCTGAGCACTGAAGTCTTATTTAATATTGCCGGCATCGAACCTTCCTCACAGCAAATGTTCATTAATTTGCACAAGCTGAACGATTTCCGCCGCATCAATCAATACATCGTCAAAGTGAATGCCAACCTGGTTCAGGGCGGCGTTTTTGTCTGCTGCGGAGAAACGACTGCCCAGAGAAAAAACCGCATCTTCAAGATCTACACACCCTATCTTGGCGTATTTATTTATGCCGTTGATTTTGTTATCCGGCGCATCATACCCAAACTCCCCATCCTGCAGGGCTGGTATTTTGCCTTTACTGAAGGCAAAAACCGCGCTTTGAGCGAAACCGAAATGATTGGCAGATTCTATTTTTGCGGATTTGACCTGATTTCCAAGGAAGAGATTGACGGCCTGATGTATTTCATCCTTAAAAAGATAAAACACCCCAGCCAGGATACGAATCCATCCTACGGTCCGCTGATCAAGCTAAAACGCATCGGCAGAGACCGCAAAATCATCTATATAAACAAGCTCAGGACCATGCATCCCTATTCCGAATATTTGCAGGATTATGTTTACAAGGTCAGCGCTCTGGATGAGGAAGGCAAATTCAAAAATGATTTCCGTGTCACTTCCTGGGGCAGGGTATTCCGTTCTCTCTGGATTGACGAACTGCCGCAACTGGTCAGCTTTTTCAAAGGCGAGGTGGACCTGGTTGGTGTCAGAGCCCTGAGCGAGCATTATTTCAACCTCTATCCTCCCGATCTGCAGGATTTCCGCTGCCAGTTCAAACCTGGCCTGGTGCCGCCCTTCTATGCCGATATGCCCAAAACCTTTGAGGAAATCCTGGCTTCGGAACGCCGCTACCTTGAACGCAAGCAGCAAAAACCCTTTGCCACCGACTGGATCTATTTCTGGAAAGCCTTCTGGAATATTATGTTCAGGCATGCGAGAAGTAAATGAGTTATGGGTTACGGGTTACGAGTTACGAGTGAGGCTGCGCTGTTATGATACATACTGATCTGGAAGTTTATAAAAGAAGTCTGCATCTGGTAAAGAAAATTTATCAAATTACTTCCAGTTATCCCAAAACTGAAGTGTGGGGATTGACTAATCAGATGAGAAGAGCAGCAATATCCATTCCTAGCAACATTGCTGAAGGCTCAGGCAGAAATAGCACTAAGGAACTCATTCAATATATCAATATTGCCTTAGGTTCCTTAGCTGAATTAGAAGCTCAGCTTGATGTGTCCTTACTTCTTGATTATATTAATGATATAGGAATGAAATTGATTAAAGATGAGATAACCATAATCAGAAAAATGTTGTTGAATCTAAAGAAATCAATAAAATGTACGTAACCCGTAACCCGTAACCCGTA
>JAWOHU010000053.1:0-6278 GCA_046485025.1 Cloacimonadaceae bacterium (SeqCode)
AGACAAATCAACGGCATAATCACTGTCGGATGCTGAGGTTGCAAATGTAACATTGTATCCGGCCTGCTGAAAGAGATCAATCAATTCCATTATTCTACCGCCTGCAGCAGATGAGTTAGGTTCCGGCCAGACTTTCCCGATGATCAGTAATTTTTTTAAATGTGGCATGTCTAAAACTATTCATTTCATGATTCTGTACACAATTCTGATGTTGGATAATTCCGACAGAGCAACCGCTTCGCGCATGTGCCCTATGACTTCATCCATCAGTAAAATCACGCAGGTGCGATATTTTTCGGCAATATTGACTGCGCGGATGGTGAGTTCATAGCATTCCTTCACAGAATCAGGATAGAGCACTATGGCTGGTGAATCGCCATGCGAGCCCCATTTAGACTGCATAATGTCGCCCTGGGCTGGACTGGTCGGCATACCTGTGCTGGGTCCGACCCTCTGCACATTGACCACGACGCATGGTGTTTCCGTGATTTTGGCATAGCCGATGCCTTCCTGCATCAGAGAAAAACCGGGTCCGCTGGTCGCAGTCAAAGATTTTGCCCCTGCCAATGAAGCGCCTGTGATAGCGCTGATACTGGCAATTTCATCTTCCATCTGGATAAAAACTCCGCCCCGTTTGGGCAGTTCTGCGGCCAGAATTTCGGCAATTTCAGTGGATGGCGTAATCGGATAACCGGCAAAGAAATTTATTCCTGCGTCCAGAGCTCCGATGGCAACGGCTTCATTGCCTTGCATCAGACGCGAAAGACGTCTGGCAACAATTGGCTCTTCCTGTTTCACATCAGCCAGTTGGGCAGTTTTGGTTGTTTTCTTTGGCATCTTATGCTCCTTACCTGTTTTTCGAACCGGTGATGGCAAAATCAGGACACAGCCTGTCACAGGTCTCGCAATGTATGCATTTATCAGGATTGGCAACGTAGGGAGAGCCGTCTGCCTTTCTGCCCAAACATCCGGTTGGACAAAAAGCGACACAGATGCCGCATTTTTTGCACCAGTTGTAATAGATTAATACCGGAGAGTCTTCATCGCCCAGTTCCTTAACTTCAGTGACTTCCACTTCCATCTTTTCCTGAGCTTCTTCCTCCCGGAAAATCATGCCCACTCGGTCTTTTTCGACTTTCTTGGACATTATACCTCCATCAGTTTTATGTTTTTTAACCCTTTTAAATAAACCGCTTTTTTTTTCAAGGTTTTTTTCTGTTAGCTGTCTTTTTGACGCAGATTTCAGCTTCTTCTGAATGATTTTTCTGCTGCTTTTTTACTTGACAGCTGAACACACTCAACGCAGAATCAGCGCAGATAAAGTCCGCTTTGGGACCTCGCAGTAAGTGGAAAATTTAATTATCAGTCTTTGAATACTTTTCCCGGTTGATTGTATTGGGGATAGCCTGTGAAGAAATTGGCTGCATCGTCCAACAACCTCTCCACCAAGCGGGTTGCCACCTTTTCGATTTGCGCTTCAGTGCAGATTTCAACATAGCTGTTAACATAAAACTTGGGATAGCCATAGACGCAGAAAAATTCCTCAAAGACATAGCAGGTTTGTTTCTGGTCGGATTTAGTCTCGCCCGGATTGACTGTCCAGAGGGCGATATTGAACACATGGTCGGGATTGTCATCAAACACTACTTTAATTTCATCCGATTTGTTGAGCTGAGTTTTAACCGCTACACACAATTGCTCGCCCACCTGGTCGCCAAAACCGGGATACTCATTCATCCAGACATTGATTTTTACCGCTGTCAGAGCCGGCATAAAGATAACAATCAGTGCGAAAATAAGTAATAGCTTTTTCATTTTACACCCCTAAGCTTATGATGAAATCATAGATAGACAGCTTGTGATTTGTGTCAATGAAAACACCTGTGCAGACTGCAGATTTTTCCTCTCAGAAAAGTGGTCATATTAGGTTAATTGGGCAATATACATTTTCAGTTAGTTTGTCCGAACAACAAAATTTGTTTTGACAGCATCTCACTTCTCTGTAAAAGGTATTTTTTATAAGGAGGAGATTATCGTGAAATCCCTTATTCTACTTTTGACAGTCCTGTTTTTAGCAGCTATGCTATCCGCCGATATCAGTCAATACTACAGCTTTTTGTCTTATACTCTACCCTATACACCAATCAACGGAACCATCGTTCCAAACGTTGTGGGCGATGATCACATCAGCAATCCTGTCGATATCGGGTTCTCGTTTCCCTATGGTATCAATAACTACACTCAGATAAAATTGAGCTCAAACGGATTTATGGCTTTGAATCCAGCCACTGGAGACACTCACTATAACGACCTGGCATCGCAATTGTATTGTCCGGTTCTGGCACCTTTGTGGGATGACACCTGGGTTGCAGGCCTGGCCATGGTTTTGCTGACCGGCACTGCTCCCGACCGGGTTTTCACAATTCAGTATTCAGCAGTGAAATGGCCCTACTATCTTGCCAGTTCATTTAACTATCAGGTCAAACTCTATGAGAATGGAGACATAGAGTTTTGCTACGGTTCGGCTCAGGGTAATCCTCAATACGGAAACGCCAGTATCGGAATCAATATGCTGCCGGGTGGAAGCGGAAATTTCCTGAGCGTCACTCCAGGAACCTTTCCAACTGTTTCAAGTACCGTTGCCAATAATATGATAAACGCCTTTCCTGCCGAAGGAATGGTCTATGCTTTTAATTCAACAATCCTGCCTGTGCATGATTTGGCAGCAGTGTCAATCACCGGACCCGTCACTCCCATTCTGAATGAAACCAATAATTATACAATCTCAATCTGTAATCACAGCACTTTATGGGAAAATAACTACCTCGTCGAACTCAAAGAAGGGAATTCAGTGCTGGCTTCCATCTACGGTCCAGCCATCGCTCCCAATGAAACCTTGCCCTTGTTACTGTCCTGGAATCCAAACACTACAGGCATTCATGTACTACATGGCAATGTAGTGCCCTTCTTGGATGAAAATCTGACCAATAATGAAACCAATTATCTCAATGTGGCGGTGATGCCTCAAACCGTTTATCCCATTACTGTCGGTGAACCGATCCAGCTTTCAGTCCTGCCTGTGAATCTGTGGTCCTACACCAGCATTTCAGAAACCTTGTATCTGGAAAGTGAACTTGGCAGAACTGGAACCATCTCTGCCCTTGCTTGGTATAACAGCTACTGGAGCAATGTGCAGAACATGCATATCAAGCTCTGGATGGGAATCACGGATCAGGAGTTTCTTACTTCAGACTGGATTACGGCTAATCAACTTTCCCCTGTGTTTGACGGCAACGTGAATTTCCCTTCCGGGCAAAATGTTATCTGCATCCCATTGGATACGCCCTTTGAATACGAAAGCGGTAACCTTGTAGTAATGTTTTTTCGTCCCTGGGACACCGCTTATTATTCACAGCAGGACGAGTTTTACGCTCAGATGGGAACAATCTACCGCTCTTTGATCGGATTCAGTTTCTCCACTGTGATAGATCCCCTTGCTCCTCCTACTGAATATGGACCCTCCAGAGTGATTCCCCGTACCACTTTCTACTTTACTGAACCGACTTCCAATCCGCCTGAACAGACAGTCATCAGTTCACAACTGCTTGCCTGCTATCCCAATCCCTTTTCCAATGCTGTGAAGATTACTTATGACCTAAAACAAAATCAGGACGTTACAATCAATGTCTACAATCTCAAAGGGCAACTGGTGAAAACACTGCTTAATACAAAAAAAGCAGAAGGTCACCATGATGTTTTCTGGGACGGAACAAATAATGATGGTAAAAGCGCTGCACCGGGTATGTACTTTATCCGGATGCAACTTGCAGGTTCATCTGACAGCAGAAAAATCATTCTGGTAAAATAACCGGATTTATTAATCAAAACAATAAAAAAGGCTGCCAGCAGACAGCCTTTTTTCAGCTCGAATATTGTTTGTTTTATGGATAGACTTACTTCAACAGCATCATCTTTCTGACTGAAGAATATCCGTCCGTGCTCATCCTGTAAAGATACATTCCTGACGCCGCAGCTTTGCCATTACTGTCAAGACCATTCCAGACAACGCTATGCCTGCCTTCCGGCTGCATATCATCAATCAGGGTTTTCACAAGTTGACCTTTGGTGTTGTAGATTTTGAGGTTTACTTTTCCTCTTTTTGCCAGTGAATATGCAATCGTGGTGGTGGGATTGAAGGGATTCGGATAGTTTGAATCCAATCTGTTGACCAGGACTTCTATGTGCTCATCAGGATTTGAGACAACCGGGAAATCCAGTTCTGCAACTTCACTGGGAGCGCCTTCTCCGGCAGTATAGACAGCACAAACATAGTAATAATAATGCCCTTCCAGGGTCAGATTATCTTCAAAGAATGTATTTGATATCTGTCCCACCAGGCTATAATTGCCCGGTCCCAGACGACGGTAAACTTTGTATGCCTGCACAGGATAAAACGGCTCCTCAGGTGCTATCCAGCTCAGATTAACAGTGGACTGTTCAGGTTCTGCCGTAACAGTAAGACCGCTCGGTGCGGGCAGATAGAACAGCACAAAATCCTGACTGTGAGTCAGATTCTGGTCACTGATCACAAAAGAGGGACTTGTCATTCCTTCATAGTATTGCAGCGAAGCTGTTGCAGTGTAACTTCCAACCGGCAGGTAGAGCTGATAAACGCCGGTGGAATCAGGATTGGCGGTCAGTTTGTTCTGCGTGGACACTTTTGCGAAAGCAGGATTAGCAGCATCGGACAATGTGACGGTTCCGCTCAGAATGCCCGTTTTGATGCTGTAGCCGGTTATAGTTACATCATCTATGAACCAGCCGATGCCATTGATAATTGAATCTGAACCGAAACGCCATCTGATAACGATTTCGCTGTTGGCAAACTGATTCAGGTTAAAGGTAACCAGAGTCCAGGAAGTGGGACCTGCTGAAAATCCAGGCTCTCCCAAGGCTGTTATATTGTTAATATAAGTCCCGCCTGAGGTGGGGTATAAAATGTTCCAGGTCGTGCCGCCATTATTTGAAACTGCTACATTACCTCCATCCCAGCCGCTTTCACATCCCAGCAAATGCCAAAAAGACAAAGATGCATTGGCTCCAACGAAAATAGGCTCTGTTTTCAACGAGAAATCTGCATTGGATGGGTATTCACCAGACAGGTTTGTAGCCCAGACTTTGACTCCTGAATGAGCAGTGGTCTGGGTCGGTGTTCCCCACATCCAGCCACTTTGACTAATCAGATTGCCGTTGTCGTTTTCAAAATCCAGATTCACTCCACTGCTGCCGCAAGCCACTGTAAACAGAGCTGTATCTTCTGCAGCGTTGTCTGCCAGCACATTAAAAGTAAAAGGCACATAAGTATTGGCTGCGATTGCGCCAAAATGCACGTCATAAACATATTGGATAATGTCTCCCGGTTCCAGCTGAGGTATGATCTGCACAGGATTCTGAATTGTGACCAGCGGATTGGTTGTAGCCAGAACAGCCATCAGATTGATGGCGACCACATCTGAATTGTTTTTGGCATTGACTATGATAAGGAAGTCTTCATCCGCATCTGCAATGCCATTGTTGTTGCCTGCAATATCATTAATGAAGAAGGACACAAAATCGAGTTCAGAGCTTTTCACCACTATATTGAAAGACCGCTGCCAAGTGTCAGTTGGAGTTGTAATATCCAGCATAAAGGGAATGTTGTGCTCTGGCTGACAATTCTCTGAAACTGTAAAAGTGAAGGCAGTCAGATTGAATCCTGTCCCGTCTCCAGAAATGGTGTGATAGGAGGATGTATTGTTGCTGATTGTCACCATCGGGTCCGTGGTTGACAGGACTGCAGAAATATTTTCTGCCTCGCCGTTGCCGATGTTCAGAAGCTGGATGCCAAGCTCCACAGATTCACCCGGTTCCACAATGTTATTATTATTGGTATCCATCACCACGGTTTCTCCCAGAACCAGAAATGCCTGGTCATAATAAACAGGGATGTTTGTGATATAGATGGCGCGATTGTTGCCCAAAGGTGATGCAGCAGTGGGATAGGTATTGTTGAAAGAGTATTCCAAGCCGATTTGCTGAGTCTGGTTTTCAATTCCAATAGTGCTGTAAACTCCATGATTATATACAGTTGCTCCGGAATCCACATTGTTGAAGGTGTTGTATTGAATCTTGATGGGTCCGTCGCCCAGGCTGGTGGAATAAAAAGCAGGGTCATGCAAAATCACCTGGAAAGTTTCCTGAGCGCCGGGTTGATAACCATTCGCCATATTATACCATTC